>RFJV01000534.1 GCA_003694775.1 Chloroflexota bacterium
CCGTCTCCTTGTTACCCTGCGACCAGCGCGGCCAGCATTTCCGAGGGGGTCATCTCCGGCTGGAGCGACTTCAGCCGGGCCAGACCTGCCGGGCCGGGCGGCGCCAACTGGCCCAGGCGAGTGTAAAAATCACTGCGCAGGCCGCGGGCCGGCAGGTGGTATTCTGCCCACTCGCTCTGGTAGCCGATGCCCAGACTGCGTTGGGCCGCGGTATGTCCGTAAATAAAGTACGCCCCTCGCAAAAATGCCTCCCGCACCGGACGCAGTTCCGGGGCCTCAAAGTCATCCACCAGCTTCTGCCCAAAGGCGTTCATCTCTGTGCCGACATTCAGCGGCAGGTCCAGCCGCTGGGCCAGGTCGACCACCTCGTACAGCTTCTGGAGCTTGCGCTGTTTGACTTCCGGGTCGGCGATGTTCCAGTTCCGGTCGGGGATGATGTTCAGGGCGACCACGCCTTTATCGATGAGCAGGCCCAGCAGGTCTTCGATGGCCTCCTCCCCCGGCGATGTGCCGTCGAGCCAGGCGGCACAGGGCAGCGCGCCGCAGGCGGTAATCAGGCGGTGGAATTCGTCCACGGTGGGGAAGGTGTCCGGGCCGGGCTGAACGTAGCCCACCCCGCCCCGCTTCATCAGCCTGCCCCGCACCAGGTTGGCAAAGCGCGGCTGGTCGGCCATCAGCGAGACCACGGTATCCCGCGGCAGGCCCAGCCTGTCGGCCCAGAAGGAGGCCGGGTCTGGCAGGCGCTTGGCCGCGGCAGACAGCAGGGCGGCCAGCATATGGCGCTCGGTGGCGTTGCCGTTGGGGGTCAGGGGCAGGACATCCCGGTCGTAGTCGATGGTCAGCGGGTCCAGGTAGGCGTTGATGCGGGCCAGCATATCCCGGTTGCGGGCTTCGGCCCGCCGGCGCAGGTCGGCCAGAATGGGGGCCACGTCCGGCGGCGCGTCGCCAGAAACAAAACCGATACCCATATGGTAGGCCACGCCCGGCTCGCCCGGCGAGTTGATTTCCCGGTCGGCAAATTCCGGAATGTAGACCCGCGTCTCGATGCCGGTGCTGGCCCGCACGCCCACCCGGTCGCAGGCGTGCAGGAATTCGTCCACCGCGTCCAGCACGTCAAAATCTACACTGCCGACCAGCCGGAACCCGTGCTTTCGGGCCAGCCAGGCCAGCGCGGTGGGCGAGTAGCCGTAGCCGTTGAAGGAGAAAAAGGTGTGGCAGTGCATATTGGCAGTGTGGCCGGGCGGCGGAAGCTGGATGATGCCCCGCTCGACCAGCAACAGCAGGTCTTCCAGGGCCTGCCGGCGCACTTCCGGGGAAAAGTCGTTCAGTTGGGCTTCCAGCTCAGGGATTGGTGTGTTCATCGTACCCTCACTCGGTGTCGATGACCTGCTGGCGGTAGTGCTCATCCGGACGGGTATGGATACGTTCAACGGCTCCGGCGGACATGAAGCGGGGGCCGCCGAAGGCAAACGTCCCGTGCAGGATGCGGGCCGCCTTTACGGTCATGGCGGTAATTTTTTCGACCTGCTGGGCCGTCGCGCCCAGGACAATCAGGCCGTGGTTCTGCAGAAAGATGGTTTTGGGAGCCTCGCCGTGGGTGTCGACAAAAGCCTGCACCTGCTGGCAGATGGCCCGTGCCAGCGGCAGGCCGGGGTCCGTGTACGGAACCAGCACCGAAGCCGGCCCGCACATCACCACGTGGTCGGGGAAGAGCCGGCCCTGCACCATTGCCTCAAAGGCGTTGGAGCAGGTCAGCATATTGACCGCGGTGGGGTGGGTATGGCCGATAAAGCGTACCCCCGGAAGCTGGAGGCAGGCGGCATGAAAGGCCGTTTCCACCGATGGATGTCCCGGCTCTGCCGGGTCGGCTTTGGCCGCGGCCAGCCGGCGGCGGATTTCCTCGTCGCTCAGCTCCGGGCCGTTGAGCATTTCCAGCACCGGGTCAAAACGGACGCGCACAAAACTGTCCCGACTGGAGGACCGAAGCGCCGCGCCGCTGGCCTTGACCCAGAAGCTCTGGTCGTCGGCCCTGGCGGACGTATTGCCCTCGCCGAGGATGACGTAATCGTTGGCCGGGTCGCCGAGATGTTGGGACAGGGTAATCAGCTGGTTTAGGGTGTCATCTACAGCAGTCACCGGTTTTGGGCCTCGTTAAACAAGAATTACTTCTATTCCAAGCGCCTGAAGCTGGTGCACCAGTGCTTCCGGCGCGTCCTGGTCGCTGATGACGGTGCTGATTTGGTCTGGATTGGCAAACGTAGCCGCGGCCACGTTGCCCCAC
>RFJV01000087.1 GCA_003694775.1 Chloroflexota bacterium
CCTGTACACGGCCCGGCTTTCGGGCTATGTTATCATCTACCTGAACCTGCAGGCCCCGGACGACCTCCCCTTTTTCCAGGAGACTGCCATCCGGCAGGCCCTGATGATGGGTCTGGACCGGCAGGCCATCATCGATGAAGCCCTCAACGGGCAGGGCGTGGTCGCCCGCGGCCCCATCCATCCCTGGAGCTGGGCCTACAACCCCGACGTATCCCTGCCCGGCTACAACCCCGACCAGGCCGCCCGCCTGCTGGACGAGGCCGGCTGGCGCGACACCAACGGCGACGGCATCCGCGACCGGGATGGTCAGCCGCTGGCCTTCACCCTGCTGAGCAGTGACGCGCCGGAGCGGGTCGCCGTGGCCGAAGCCGTCAGCCGGCAGTGGGCCAGCATCGGGGTTGAAGCGCGGGTCGAAGCCACCGCCGCCGGTCTGGCCGACCGGCTGAACCGCCGCGACTTTCAGGCCGCCCTGGCAGAAGTCCTGCTGGCCGGAGACCCGGACCCGTACCCCTTCTGGCATCTCAGCCAGGCCAAAGAGGGCCAAAACTTTGCCGGCTGGACCAACGACGAAGCCTCCCTCCTGCTGGAGGAGGCTCGCCGGGTGACCAACCGGGGCAAACGGAACGATGCCTACTTTGAATTCCAGCGTATCTTTGCCGAAGAGATTCCCTCTATCATCCTGTACTACCCGGTTTATACCTTTGGCGTCAGCCGCGAAGTGCACGGCGTGCAGGTCGCCCCTATGACCACCCCCGGCGACCGCTTCCGCTCCCTGCCCAACTGGTATATGCTCACCCGGCGGGTCATCTTCAGTGAAGCACCGTTCCCGGAGGCGTCAACGCCAACGCCGGCAAAATAACTTTGACTTGCCTGCCAATCCGGGGTACAATCGTTCTAGCTAAATTAGACTGCTGAGGGACAATGAGTAAACCATTTAACTACGGGGGACAGGCCGTCATCGAAGGGGTAATGATGCGCGGCAGAAAATATATGACCGTTGCCGTGCGCGCCCCCGACGGCAAAATTGTGCTCCATACCGAACCGCTCAACCCCCGTATTTATGCCAGCTTCATCAACAAAGTGCCCTTTATTCGGGGCTTTACCCTGCTGTGGGACACGCTGGGGCTGGGCATCCGCGCCCTGATGTTCTCCGCCGATGTGGCGATGGGTGAGGAAGAGGTGGAATTTTCCGGCCCCCTGGCCTGGGGAACCATCGCCATCTCCTTTGCCGCGGCCATCGGCATCTTCTTTGTTGGGCCTCTGCTTCTGCTCCGGCTCCTGCAAACATTCTTTGCCGGCATCCCCCTGCTGGCCCAGCACCTCATCGAAGGGGTAGTCCGGCTGGCTCTGTTTCTGGGCTACATCTGGGCCATTGCCCGGCTGGAAGATGTCAAGCGGGTGTTTGGCTACCACGGCGCGGAGCACAAGGCCATCAACGCCTACGAGCAGGACGTGGAGCTTGTGCCGGAAAAGGTGGCCGCCTGCAGTATTGTCCACCCCCGATGCGGCACGGCCTTCCTGCTGATTGTGATGGTCATTTCCATCTTTGTCTTTGCCCTGGTGGGCGACCCGCCCCTGTGGCTCAAAATCATCTCCCGGATAGTCCTCATCCCGGTTATTGCCGGGATTGCCTATGAATTCCTGAAATTCAGCGCGGCTCACGCCAGCAACCCCCTGATGAAGCTCCTGATTGCCCCCGGACTGGCCCTCCAGCGGATGACCACCCGCGAACCAGACCTGTCGATGCTGGAGGTATCCATTGCCGCGCTGAAGAAGCTCCTCGCGGACGAGAAACTTCTGGAAACCGCCTCATCCCCCAGTGATGTGGACACCATCACCGCAACGGAAGCGGTGAGCAGTTGAGGGTCAAACAACTATGCCGGAATATCCATCAGACTCCAATAAGATGCGTGCCCAATCACTCAACCGCACCGGATTGGAGCACTACGAGCACTGGGAGCTGGACAGCGCCATCACCCTGTTTCGCGAAGCCTCCCGCCTGGATAAAACCAACCCCGATTACTACCTGAACCTGGCGCGCGCCTACGTCCGTACCGGTGACTATGAGCACATGCTCCAGGCCCTGGGTAACTATCTGCGCTATGAAAAAGACCCGGACCTGACGGACCGCTTTCAGGCCCTGTTCAGCAATGCCCTCGACGCAGTAGAAACCCGGCTCACAGAAGTGATGACCCGCCACAAAGTCAGCCTGGAAATCATCGGCGCGGCCATCCAGATGTGGGTGGAATACAGAGTGTCCATCGGCAAACAGTCTCTGGACCTCAGCCGCCCCGAAGACTGGGCCGCGGCCCTGGACTACACCGTCCGCAAAGTCAACTTCATCGAAACCCCTCTGGAAGAACTGGTCAAATGGTACCGCGCCGACGAATATGCCGTCCGCCTGCACCACCAGGACCTGGTAACCACCCTCGACATCATGCCCTGCGACTACCGCTACTTCCGCGGCGATGAAAACCCGCTGGATAAGCTGGTCGAAGCCGCCCTGATGCTGGAAGAACTGGAAAAGCGGTTCCATACGGCCAGTTAATTATTGTGATTTTTTTCACTTTCCAATTTGCCAAGCAAATAAAAGTGTGATATACTCTCGCTCGTCTAAGTAATGAACCACGCGATGCTGCAGGATTCCCCCTCGAAGACGAGTACCGTCAGGTAAACAACAACCCAATACACAGCCGCTTGGCAGTACCTGTGCATTTGGTTTCTCCCCGGATTCAGTCTGACCGCAGAACCTTACCGTTTCCGGTCGGTCAATTCGTTATATTATAAAAAAGGAGACTAAAATGATGCGAGAATATTACGAAGAACGTCACAGTCCGGTTGGCCTGGATGCTGTGGGCATCCGCAACGTCAACAACGTTTACTGGAACCTGCACACGCCAGCCCTCTACGAAGAAGCTATCCGGCGGCACGAAGGGATGATTGCCCATCACGGCCCGCTGGTTGTCCGCACCGGCCACCACACCGGCCGCTCGCCCAACGACAAGTTCACCGTCAAAGAACCGTCCAGCGAACAGTACATCTGGTGGGGCAAGGTCAACCGCCCCTTCGACCCGGACCGCTTTGACGAACTGCACCGCCGCATGATTTCCTACCTGCAGATGAAAGACGTGTTTGTGCAGGACTGCTGGGCCGGTGCAGACCCGGAATACCGCCTGCCGGTTCGCATCATCACCGAATACGCCTGGCACAGCCTCTTTGCCCGCAACATGTTCATCCAGGCCACGCCCGAAGAACTGGCCGTCCACCAGCCGGAGTTCACCGTCATCGACTGCCCCCGCTTCCACGCCATCCCTGAAGCCGACAAAACCAACTCGGAAGTCTTCATCCTGGTCAATTTTGCCAAAAAGCTGGTTCTGATTGGCGGCACCAGCTACGCCGGTGAAATCAAAAAATCCATCTTTACCGTGATGAACTACCTCCTGCCGTTCAAAAACGTTATGCCGATGCACTGCTCGGCTAACGTTGGCCCCAACGGCGATGTAGCCCTCTTCTTCGGTCTGAGCGGCACCGGCAAAACCACCCTGTCCGCGGATGCCAGCCGCACCCTCATTGGCGATGACGAACACGGCTGGAGCGAAAACGGCGTTTTCAACTTTGAAGGCGGTTGCTACGCCAAGATGATTCGCCTGTCGCCGGAAGCGGAGCCGGAGATTTACTCAACCACCCGCCGCTTCGGCACCATTCTGGAGAACGTGGTGGTAGATGCCGTCACCCGTCGGCTGGACCTGGATGACGACTCCCTCACCGAGAACACCCGCGGGGCCTACCCCATCTCCCACATTCCCAACGCCAGCCGCACCGGACGGGCCGGCCATCCGCAGAACATCATCTTCCTGACCGCCGATGCCTTTGGCGTGATGCCGCCGATTGCCCGCCTGACCCCCGAACAGGCCATGTACCACTTCCTGTCCGGCTACACGGCCAAAGTGGCCGGCACCGAAAAGGGGGTCACCGAACCTCAGGCCACCTTCAGTGCCTGCTTTGGTGCGCCCTTTATGGCCCAGCACCCCGCCGTCTATGCCGACCTGCTGGGACAGAAAATCGCCCAGCACAAAGTCAACGTCTGGCTGGTCAACACCGGCTGGAGCGGCGGCCCCTACGGCGTCGGCCAGCGGATGAAGATTGCCTACACACGGGCGATGGTCAACGCCGCCCTGAACGGCGAACTGGACAGCGTGGAATACACCACCGACCCGGTATTCGGCCTCCAGGTGCCCACCACCTGCCCCAACGTCCCGGCAGAAGTGCTGACCCCGCGCAATACCTGGAGCGACCCCGCGGCCTACGATGCCCAGGCCAAAAAGCTGGTCGCAATGTTTATTGAAAACTTCAAGCAGTTTGAAGACAAAGCCGCGCCGGAAATCAAGGCCGCCGGCCCCCGCGTCGAATAATCCCGGCGCACCTCACCGGAATTGTAAGGGCGGGTCTGAGACCCGCCCTTGCGTTTTGCCGGACATCCGTTTGACTGCCCACAAATAGTATGGGTAGGCAATGCCTTCGCCTACCCAGCGGGCGGATAGGCTCTAATGCCGTCTTGTTGTGAATAATTCGTGGATGGTCTGGCAGGTCACGCGCTCGCGGACAGGCTGTTAGTTGTCAACCAGGGATGGAAGATGCGGCGCACCTCACCGGAATTGTACGGGCGAGTCTGAGACCCGCCCGTACGTTTTGTCTGCGTGCTGTTAGTTGTCAACCAGAGGTTGGAGGAGTATAATCTCCAGCCCCGAATTTTTACATACACAGGTAAGGAAGCAATGAAAAGAGAGTACAAGTTTTACGATTTCATCACCGCCCTGTTTGTGGCCGTTCTGCTTATCAGCAACATCGCCTCATCGGCCAAAATTATCGACTGGGGTGTCAGCATTTTTGGCCTGCCGCTGGCCTTCGATGGCGGCACCCTGCTGTTTCCCATCAGCTACATTTTTGGCGACGTGCTGACCGAGGTGTACGGCTACAAGCGGTCTCGCCGGGTTATCTGGGCCGGCTTTGGCGCCGCCGGCCTGATGGCCCTGACCTTCTGGCTGGTCGGCATTATGCCCGGTGAAGCCGGCTGGCAGGAATATGCCGGCCAGGCCGCCTACGACGCCATCCTCGGCGGCGTGGCCTCCGGCGGGATTGTCATCGCCAGCCTGCTGGCCTACTTTGCCGGGGAATTCTCCAACAGCTTTGTACTGGCAAAGATGAAGGTCGCCACGGGCGGGCGCTGGCTGTGGACCCGCACCATCGGCAGTACCCTGGTCGGCGAAGGTATCGACACGGTTGCCTTTGTGGTCATCGCCACCCTTTTTGGCGTGTTCCCCTGGAGCATCGCCCTGAGCCTGATTACCGCCAACTACATCTTCAAGGTCGCCATCGAGGTTATCTTTACCCCGGCCACCTATGCCATCGTCACCTTCCTCAAGCAGGCCGAAAACGAGGACTACTACGACCGGGATACCAACTTCAACCCCTTCTCCCTGGCGGCATAGACTCGCATATTCGACAGAAATTCCACCTGCCGTTATAATATAGCCCGCACCCCGGAGAGACGTTGTAACCACAGCGTCTCTCCGTTTATCCGCAGAAAAGGAATCGATGAACGAAGCAGACCTGAACCAGCCTTTCAGCCCCGATGAACCGGAGATAGACCCCATCATCGGTGAAGACGACGTCCCGGCAGACCACCGCTCCGGTTTTGTAGCCGTCATCGGGCGGCCCAACGTGGGCAAATCGACCCTGATGAACCACTACCTGGGGCAGAAAATTGCCATCACCAGCCCCAAACCGCAGACCACCCGCAACCAACTGCTGGGTATTCTGACCCTGCCGAATGAGGATTATCCCGACCTGCCGCCGGCACAGGTGATTTTTATCGACACGCCCGGCATCCACCAGCCCAAGCACAAGCTGGGCGAATACCTGGTGGAAACGGCCCGGCGCACCATTCTCGATGCCGACCTGGTGCTGTGGCTGGTCGACGCCACCGAACCGCCCACGCCCGAAGACCGGCTGGTCGCCGAGGCCCTGCAGGACGCGGCGGCAGAGGCCGGGCGAAAGCACCAGCCGGTCCCCCCGGTTCTGCTGGCCATCAACAAAATCGACGCCGTTGCCGCCCTGCCCGACGGGTTCGAACAGCCGTTTCTGGACCTCTACCCCGTAGAAGCCTGGATGCCCATCTCCGCCACCCGCGGCGACAACCGCCGCGAACTGCTGGCCGACATCCTCAACCGTCTTCCCCTCGGACCCCGCTACTACCCTGCGGACCAGGTGACCGACCAGCACCTGCGCTTCATGGCCGGCGAACTGATTCGGGAGGCCGCGCTCCAGGTTCTGCACCAGGAAGTTCCCCACGCCCTGGCGGTGATTGTCAATGAGTTCAAAGAACGCAGTGAAAACATGACCTACATCAACGCCACCCTGGTTGTCGAACGGGAGTCCCAGAAGCCGATTGTCATTGGTCAAAAAGGCAGAACACTGAAGAAAATCGGCCAGCTGGCCCGCGCTGAAATCGAGAATCTGGTGGGCACAAAAGTGTACCTGGAGCTGTGGGTCAAAGTCCGGCCCAAATGGCGCAAAAAAGAAAACGACCTGTACTGGTTGGGGTATAAAAAGTAGCAGGGTAGCAGAGTAACAGAGTAGCAGGGGAGAAGGAGGGTAGCCCGGCATCCCTATGCCGGGCAGGGTAGCAGGGTAGCAGGGTAGCAGTTGTAGGGCGGTTTCTATGGTTGCCCAACAGATAACACAGGGAAATCCGTAGGGCGACATTAATGTCGCCCTACCCCAACGTTATTTTATACGAGGGAAATCCGTAGGGGCGACCCCCTGTGGTCGCCCGGTAGGGGCACAGCGCCGCTGTGCCCCTGAAAAAAAC
>RFJV01000535.1 GCA_003694775.1 Chloroflexota bacterium
ATTGGCTCATTGGCTCATTGGCTCATTGAAAACTGCCCCATTATTCTGGCGAGTACCGCTTATCCCGGAAGCGGGCGTGTTCTGCATGTCGAATGTACGACTCTTCCAGCCAGGTAAAGTAGCCACCGTAATCCAGGCTGAACCCGCGGCACAGAATCATATACCCTACCGGTTCACCGGCATCGTTGTACAAAATAAAGGCTTCACCGGCCTGGTGGTCGCGCAGTAATTTGCGAATGGCGGTTTTGGTGGTGGCCCATTCTTCCGGTGAGTCGGCACTTTCTTCGACGTGAGACTCCCACATCAGCTCCAGCAAACAGGTTTCGTCATCGACGGTGGCAGGTTTGACTTTCATAGTCGCTTCCTCACAGCTTCGGCGTGGGCGTCCAGCCCTTCGGCTGAGGCCAGAATCCGGGCCGGTGGGGCAATGGCTCTGGCCTCGGCCTCGCCCAGGCCAAAAATACTGATAATCTTGGTAAAATCGCGCACGCTCAACGGGCTGGCAAAGCGGGCCGTGCCCATCGTGGGCATCACGTGGGTGGGGCCGGCGGTGTAGTCGCCCAGAACTTCGTAGGCGTGCTCACCCAGAAAAACGCCGCCGGCATTTTTGACCCGTCCCAGCAAGGCCCACGGTTCTGCCACATGCAGGCACAGGTGTTCCGGCGCGTACAGGTTGCTCAGGTCGACCGCCTCCAGCAGGTCTGTGCAGATAACCGCGCCGCCCTGGTGCTGGAGACTTTCTACAATGACCTCACTGCGGGAAAGGGTTTCGAGCTGGCGGCCAATTTCCACCTGGACGGCTTCGGCCAGCTTCCGGCTGGGGGTCACCAGAATGGCCGAGGCCAGGGTGTCGTGTTCGGCCTGGGCCAGCAGGTCCGCGGCGACCAGCACCGGATTGGCCGACTCGTCGGCGATGACCAGGGTTTCGGTGGGGCCGGGCAGGCCGTCGATGTCTACCAGGCCGTAGACCTGCCGTTTGGCGAGGGTGACAAAAATGTTGCCCGGCCCGACGATTTTGTCCACCCTGGGCAGGCCTTCGATGCCGTAGGCCATAGCGGCCACGGCCTGCGCCCCGCCGATGCGGTAGACGGCGTCTACGCCGGCCACTTTGGCCGCGGCCAGCAGAACCGGGGCAATTTTGTCTTCCCGCCCCGACGGTGTGGCAGCAATCACTTCCGATACGCCGGCCACGCGGGCCGTCACCGCGCCCATCAGCAGGGTGCTGGGGTAAGGGGCGGCTCCGCCGGGAGCATACACTCCCACCCGCTCCAGCGGCACAATCCGCTGGCCCAGCGCGCCGCCGTCGGGCCGCCAGTCGAGCCAGCTTGGTATCTGCTGTTTTTGGTGGAAGTCCCGGATGCGGTCTGCGGCAAAGTGCAGAGCCTCCCGCAGGTCGGCGGGGATGGCCTGGTACGCGGCCTCGATGTCGTCGGGGGCAACGCGCAGGTCGGACAGGCGCACGCCGTCGATTTTTTCGGTCCAGTCGATGACCGCGGCCCGGCCTCGCTCCCGCACGTCGACCAGAATGCGGCGGACGGCCTCTTCCACGCCAATGGCCTCCCCAAAGACCCGTTCGATGCCTTTTGCCAGCGAGGGGGAAATTTTCACCTCACCCACAGGCCGGCGGTGGAGAATGGTTTTTCTGGCCTCATCGGCGTTGTAGATGTGAAACAGGGAACCGCTCATTTGAGAAATCCGTTTCAATTTTGAATTTTTTGCAGTTGAACAGATACTGTACCGTTATTCCAGCCCCAGTGTTTCCAGCAGTTTCAACCACCGGGGGGGTTCTTCTTCAAAGATGTAGGTGATGGGCATCACCAGCACACCGCTTCCGCCGATGGCCCGTATCTGCTGGATAACGCCGTGCAGGCCCTGCTTTTTGACCACAATGGTGATGGCGTACCAGCCGGTATCGGACTCGTCGCGCAGATACACCCGGCTGATGGTGGGGCCTTGCAGACCGCCCAGGTTGGGCTGGCTGAACACCTTGCGGGCCACCTCTTCCGGCGAGTCGCCCCGCATATTGGCGATGATGGCGTAATGGTCGCTGGCCCGCAGGTGGGCCTCGAACCGCTCCAGCATTTCGCGGGCAATCGCCAGCACCTCCGGGCGTTCGGTCAGCGCGGTGCGGTTGCCGATGAACACGGCCTGGCTGTCCAGCAGTTTGCCGTCTTTCAGCTCCTTGAGCCGGTTTTCGCGCAGGGTTACGCCACTGCTTACCAGGTCAACGATAAAATCTGCCGACCCCATATGCGGCGCGGCTTCCAGCGCGCCGTCGGCGTGGAGCAGACGGTACGGGCGAACGTTGTGCCGTTCAAAGAAGGCCGCGGTCTGCCGCTCGTATTTGCTGACGACCCGCAAAGGCCGGCGTTCGGGGCGGGTGGCCGCCAGTGCGGCCAGGTCCTGCACTGTGTTGATGTCGCGCCACTCTTCGGGCACGGCGATGGACAGCCGGCAGTGACCGTACCCCAGGGCGTCGTGGATAACCACCACCTCGTCGCCGGGGCCGCGGTACTCCACCACCGTGTCGTACCCTACGATGCCCAGGTCTACATCGCCATCGCGCACCTTGCGCACCACGTCTGCCGAGCGCTGGAACCAGACTTCCAGGTTGGGAATTTCGGCAATATGGGCAATGTACTGCCGGGGATTGACCTTGTTGACCGCCAGCCCGCATTCCTGAAGCAGGCTTAGCGTTTCGCTTTCCATCCGGCCCTTGCTGGGTAGGGCCAGCCTGATTTCTGTGCGGTGATTGTTTTCTGGTTGGGGAAATTGTTGGCTCATGCGTGCATCCTCTTGTCCAAAATTGTACAACAGAATTTTCTCTTTTGCCAATTGGCGGATTTCCGGGGGGCATTTCAGATTTTTGCCTGTCCCGGCAGAGCCGGGGACGGATTGTGCGTTTCTGGCCGTCCGCGAATACAACACGAAATTACGAAATTACGGATTTACGAAATCACGAAATCACGAATGTATAAATGTTTCTTTACATCGTATATTCGTATATTCGTACATTCGTATATTCGCAAAAATTTCGTGGATGGCTGAGCGGTGACCACAAATTTTTGGCGAATGGACGGCACAGCAAAGATTCTCTTCGTATTTTTCGTCCTTTTGTGTTTTCGTGTTTGACACCCATAGCCGGCATGTTATACTGGCAATCCGGTAGTTCAATCAATCATCCGGCCACTGCCGGACAGATACATATGGAGGAATTTTAATGAACAGCCAGCCGGTTGGAAACGGCGAAGCACCACCGCTCCCCGACAAACGGATTCCCCTGTCGGTGGCGATTATTGGCACGTACGAGGTGGCCGCGGCCCTGTTTGGGCTGATTATCCTGGTTTTGTTCGGCAGTTTTGGCGTGAATTCGCTGGTCCTGCTGGTTCTCCTGCTGGTCTACGGCGCGATGGGGGCCGGTCTGTGGGCCATCTACGAGTGGGCACGGCGGTTGAATGTCATCCTGCACGTGCTGGCGATTCCGTTTGCCGTCTACACGGCCTACGGCCTGGGCGGCCCCACCGACTGGCGGCTCTTCACCCAGATTATCATCGCCCTGGCTATCGTCCTGGCCCTGACCCGGCCCGAAATCCGTCACAAGTTCCAGACTGCCCGGTCGAAGGGGAAAAAGGAGGGTTAAGGAGCAGGCGGTGACCTGCAACCCTGCAACCCTGCTACCTTGCTACCTTGCTACCTTGCTACCTTGCTCAATAGCCCCTCTGGTTCATTGCGTATCCTTTTTGAATATGTTATACTCTTGACATCAGGTACTGCGGTTACAAGGAGTGCACAGAGTGGCCCACCGAATACTGATGATTGATGACGACCGGGAGATGGTCACTCTCGGTAAACTGATTCTGGAACGGGAAGGCTTCGAAGTTCTTTCCGCGTTCAACGGCGTAGAGGGCCTGAATACGCTGGATAAGGAAGCCGGCAACATCGACCTGGTTCTGCTGGACATCATGATGGTCGGGATGGACGGCTGGCAGGTGCTGGAAGCCATCAAAGGCAACGAAAAATATGCCCACATCCCGGTGATAATGCTGACCGCCCGCCACTACCTGGAAGACGAGTCGGAAACGGCCAACTACGCCCACCTGTTCGATGGCTACGTGGTCAAGCCCTTTGTAGTGCGGGACTTGATGGGCAAAATCCACCGCCTGCTGGATAACAAGAAAAAATAACAATGATGGAGCCAAAGGCCAACTTCTGGATTGAGATTGATGGCGAGGTGGTGCTGAGTGCCTGGCGGGTCCGGCTCCTGGAAGCTGTTGCCGAAACCGGCTCTATTTCCGCCGCGGCCGAGCGAATGGGCATTTCCTACCGCCGGGCGTGGGACAAAATCCACGAAAGCGAGGAGCGCCTCGGCGTTAAGCTGGTCGACACGCAGACCGGCGGGGTCGGCGGCGGCGGGTCCCGCCTGACCCCCGAAGCGCAGGCCTACATCAGCCGCTTCCACGAATTTGCCGACGGCCTCAACGAGCTGGTAGCCCAGCGCTTCCGGGAGCATTTTCTGACCTGATATTTTTTTAACCCTGATGTATACTTGTAGTGTAACAAATATACACTGCTTAACAGCATGACCGATTCCTTCCTGTACCACCAGATAGCCGAAGACATCCGGCAAAAAATCCTGAACCAGACCCTCCAGCCCGGCGACCGCTTGCCGTCGGTGCGGGAGCTGGCTGAAGCCTGGCACTGCACCATCGGCACGGCCCGCCGTGCCTACCAGGAACTGGCCCGGCAGGGACTGGTCACCAGCCGTCCGGGCCGCGGCACCCACGTTGCCCACGAACCGCCCGTGGCCCAGGCCGCGCCGCTCCGGCGGGCCGCCCTGGTGCACCGCGCCGAGGCATTTCTGCTGGAAGCCCTGGCCTCCGGGCATACCCTCCCGGAAATTGAGCAGGCCGTCCGCCTGGCGATGGACCGCTGGCGCGTGCCCCCGCACCGGGACACGCCCAGACCGGAAAAGACCCTGGCCTTTGCCGGCAGTCACGACCCGCTTCTGGCCCACATTGCCGCCCGGTTTCACGCCATCGCCCCTGGCTGGAGTCTGAGTCTGGCCTTCTGCGGCAGTCGCGGCGGGCTGATTGCCCTGGCCGAAGGCAAGGCCGATTTTGCCGGTGCCCACCTCTGGGACCGGGAAACCGGGCAGTACAACATTTCCTTTGTGCGCCGCTTCCTGCCCGGTCGCCGGACCGCGCTGGTTGCCCTGGCTCACCGCCGGCTGGGGCTGGCCGTCGCCCCCGGCAATCCTCACCGGCTGACGGGTCTGGCCGACCTGCCGCGGGCCGGCCTCCGGTTTGTCAACCGCGCCCCCGGAACCGGCACCCGTGTCTGGCTCGACGCCCAACTGGCCGAACTGGGCCTGTCCCCGGCCCAGATTCCCGGCTATGAGACCATCGCCGGCTCCCACTCCGACGTGGCCCAGACCATCGCCGAAGGCCGCGCCGATGCCGGCCTGACCGTAGAATATGCCGCTCACGCCTACAGCCTGACCTTCATCCCCCTGACCACCGAGCAGTACGACCTGGTCATCCCCGCCGAAAACTGGTCCCGGCCCGGTCTCCTGGCCCTGGTGCAGTGGCTGGCCTCCAGCGCGGCCCGGCAGGAACTCGCCGCCCTGCCCGGCTACGACCTGTCTGCCGCCGGTCAGGTGCGGTGGGTGGAGGGATGAGGTCAGGAGTGGAGATTTGAGATTTGAGATTGGAGATTGGAGATGATAAAGCCATCAATATGCTTCCGTCTGTTCCTGATTGGGCTGAGTGTTCTGCTGTTGGCGGCCTGTGCCGGCAACCGGCCCGCGGCCCAGACCGTCACCCCGACCGTGCAGGTCGGGCGGCTGGTGCTGGCGACCACCACCAGTACCTACAACTCCGGTTTGCTGGACGCTATCCTGCCCGATTTTGAGGCCCGGTACGGGGCATCGGTAGAAGTGATAGCGGTGGGAACCGGGCAGGCCCTGGAGCTGGGCAAAAACGGAGACGCCGACGTGGTGCTGGTGCACGCCCGTCACCTTGAAGATGCTTTTGTGGAGGCCGGCTACGGTATTAACCGGCAGGATGTGATGTACAACGATTTTGTCATCGTTGGTCCAGCCAGCGACCCCGCCGGTATTGCCGGCATGCCGGATGCGGTGGCGGCTCTGGAAAAAATCGCCGCGGTCCAGGCGGTGTTTGTATCCCGCGGGGATGATTCCGGAACGCACGTCAAGGAGCAGGCCCTGTGGCAGGCCTCAACGGTTCCGCTGGAGCGTGTCCCCGGCCTGAAAAATCCCGATAAGGTGGTGGTCAGGCCCACCGGCGACTGGTACCGCTCCATTGGGCAGGGGATGGGGGCCACCCTTACCGTGGCCGACGAACTCCAGGCCTACACCCTCAGCGACCGGGGAACCTATCTGGCCCGCACCCTCGAAGGGCTTGACCTGCAAATTCTGGTTGAAGGCGACCCGCGGCTGTTCAACCCTTACGGCGTTATCCAGGTGAACCCCGACCGCTATCCAAACGTCAACGCCGCCGGCGCGTCGGCCTTTATTGACTGGCTGACTGCGGTGGACACCCAGCGGATGATTGGCGAATTTGGCCGGGACAGGTTCGGTATGCCGCTCTTTACCCCCAATTCCGAGGCCTGGCGGCAGGCGCAGGGGCTGGCGAATGACTAACCTGCTGGAAGGCGTGCGGCAGGCGGTTATCCTCATTCTGCAGGGCGACCCGGCGCTTTACCGGGTTATCTGGTTTTCGCTGTATGTGTCCGGTGTGGCCCTGGTGTTCAGCACCCTGGTGGGGATTCCGCTGGGGGTGTTTCTGGCCTTCAAGCGGTTCATCGGGCGGCAACTGCTGATGGCCCTGCTGTACACCGGGATGGGCTTTCCGCCGGTGGTCATCGGGCTGTTTGTGTACCTGCTTTTTTCGCGTAGTGGTCCGCTGGGCAGTCTGGGCTGGCTGTTCACGCCCAAGGCCATCATCGTGGCCCAGACCATCCTCTCTTTTCCCCTGGTGGCCGGCTTTACAATGGCCGCGGTGCTGGGCGTCGACCCGAACCTGCGCCGGCAGCTTCAGGCCCTCGGTGCCACCGACTGGCAAACCACGCTGACCATTCTGGCCGAGGCCCGCCTGGGGGTGATGGTCTCGGTGATTGCCGGTTTTGGCGCGGTCATTTCGGAAGTGGGCGCGGTGATGCTGGTCGGCGGCAATATCGAGGGCAAAACCCGCACCCTGACCACAGCCATCGTCCTGGAAACCGGCAAGGGCAATTTTGACCTGGCCATTGCTCTGGGGCTGGTTCTGCTGGCCCTGACCTTTCTGGTGAACCTGATAATGATGCGCACGCAGGGAATCCGGGATTGAATGATAGGGCGATAGGGCGA
>RFJV01000536.1 GCA_003694775.1 Chloroflexota bacterium
ATGAAAGAGCGCATCGAGGCCAAACTGCGCCGCCGCAACGCCCTCTGGGGCGAGGTCAAGCTGGGCGAAGGCTCCATCCGCGATATCGAATTTGTGACCCAGTACCTCCAATTGGCCCACGGAGCCTGCCAGCCCGACCTGCGCCAGCGCAGTACCCTGGCCGCCCTGTCCCGGCTGGCCGCCGCCGGCCTCCTCTCCCCGGATGAATACCGCATCCTGGCCGATGGCTACATCTTCCTGCGGACCGTGGAGCACCACCTTCAGCTTCTGCACTACCGCCAGACCCACGCCCTCCCCGACGACCCCGCCACCCTGAACCACCTGGCCCGCCGTCTGCGCTTCCAGGGGGCGGACGCCGGCCGCCGGCTGGTCGACCGGTACGACCAGCACAGCCGGGCCATCCGGGCTGTGTATCGCCGCTATCTTGAAGCCAACGATGGAGATTTGACAATGACAGTCCATAACAACACCCCGCGGCCCGTGCCGGCCCCCTTCAAGCGGCACGTAGACCGGATGCCGGCCACCTACACCATCACCTTCAGCGAGCCGGATATTGCCCGCCACTTTGAGCTGATTGAACGCCTCGATGCCAGACATCCGGTGGAGATTGACGCGGAACCGCTCGACGCCGACGCCGCAGATGGAACCGGCCAGCACTGGCGGGTCACCATTGTCGGCTTCGACCACGTGGGCCAGCTTTCCCTCATCTGCGGCCTGCTCTTTGCCTACGGCTTCGACATTGTGGAAGGGCATGTCTTTTCCTATGGCCGCGAACAGCCGGAACTGAAGCTCCTGCCGGAGACGGCCCGCACCCGCCGCCGCACCCGCCGCAAAACCACCACCCAAACCGACTGGCGCAAAATTGTAGACGTGTTCACCGTTCGTTCCCTGCACGGTAAAACATCGCCCCGCCGCTGGGCCGACTACGCCGCAGACCTGACCGCCCTCACCGAGCGTCTCCTGCGGGGCGAACAGCGGGAGGCCCAGGGGGAGCTTGCCAAGCGGGTCGCCCGCGAAATGCCGGCCTTCGCCGATGAGCTGGCTACTCTGTACCCTATCGACATTCATATTGACAACGACCTTTCCGACCGGCACACCGTCCTGCGTATCGACGCCCGCGACACGCCCGGCTTCCTCTACGAACTGACCAACGCCCTGGCCCTCATCGGTATCAACATCCGCCGGATGACCGTTGAAACCGAGGGCAACCAGGTGCGGGACACGCTCTACGTTATCGACACCCGGAACGAAAAAATTACCGACCCGGACCAACAGCGCAAACTGCGGGCCGCCACCGCCCTGATAAAGGAGTTCACCCATCTTCTGCCCCGGTCGCCCAACCCGGAAGCGGCCCTGCTGAACTTCCGCCAGTTTATCGGCCATCTCTTTGCCCGGCCCAACTGGCCGGATGAACTGACCTCGCTGGAGCGGCCCGATGTTCTGCAAACCCTGGCCCGCCTGCTGGGTGTCAGCGAGTTTCTGTGGACCGACTTTCTGCGTATGCAGTACGCCAACCTCTTCCCGCTGGTCAGCAATACCGGCGCCCTGGCCGAACGCAAGGACAAGGCCAGCCTGCAGGCGGAGCTGTCGGAGGCCCTGCACTCTGCCGCCGGCCCGGAGGAACGCCGCCGCGTTCTGAACGATTTCAAGGACCGGGAGATGTTCCGCATCGATATGCGCCAGATTCAGGGCCTGATTACGGAGTACGGCCAGTTTTCCGCGGAACTGACCGATTTGGCCGAGGTGGTGGTGGAGGCGGCCTACCAGATGTGCCTGGACGAACTGCAAGCCGGGTACGGCCTGCCCCGCCAGCCGGACGGCACGCTCTGCCCGATGACCGTCTGCGGGCTGGGCAAGTGCGGCGGGCGGGAGCTTGGCTTTGCCTCCGATATTGAGCTGATGTTCATTTATGACGGCGAGGGCCGCACCACCGGCCCGCGGCAGATTGGTGTGGCGGAGTTTTACGAGAAAGTGGTCCAGGCGGTCAACGCGGCCATTCGCTCCAAGCGGGAAGGTATTTTTGAGCTGGACCTGCGCCTGCGGCCTTACGGCAAGGCCGGCAGGATGGCCGTTTCTCTGGAATCGTTCCGGCGGTACTTTGCCCCCACCGGCGACGCCTGGCCTTACGAACGTCAGGCGCTCATCAAACTGCGGCCCATCGCCGGCGATATGCGGCTGGGCCGGGAGATTGTCCGTTTGCGGGACGAGCTGATTTACACCGGCGCGCCCTTCGACACCGCGGCCATGCGGGCCATGCGGGAGCGCCAGCTTCGCCACCTGGTCACGCCCGGCGTCATCAATGCCAAGTTCAGCCCCGGCGGCCTGGTCGACGTGGAGTACCTGGTGCAGGCTCTGCAGATTACCCACGGTGGGCAGAACCCCAATCTGCGCCAGACCAACACCCGGCAGGCTATGGACGCCCTGGCCGCGGCAGGAATTCTCTCGCCGGAGGAGCACCGCCAGCTTGCCGAGGCCCATATGTTTCTGCGCCGGTTGATTAATGCCCTGCGGATGGTGCGCGGGCACGCCAGAGACCTGAACGTCCCCCCGCCGGACAGCGAGGAGTTCGAATTTCTGGCCCGCCGGCTGAATTACGGCAGTGACATCGCCCAACTGCACAACGATTTACTTGACCACACAACAACCGTTCAAGAACTGAGTACGAAATTACTGGAAAAACACGCGCCGCAATAAAAAATGAGACGCGAAGGGTAAGAAGTTCAGCTTCTCCCAAGACAACTACCTGCAGCCTTACTGCCCGTCGAGATAGCCTATGGACTTGATTCCCACAATTCTGCTCTGGTGGTTCATCCTGGCCGTTTTTGGCCTGGTCGGCTGGCTGACGGCGTACAGCTTGCTGGGCAACCTGCCCGACCGGGGTTTTGCTTTTGCCCGGCCCGTGGGCCTTCTGCTGACCGGCTACATCCTCTGGCTGGGCGGCTCATTCCGCCTGCTTCGCAACGATACCGCGGGGGTGCTGACCGCCCTGCTCATACTGCTGGTGCTCGGCTGGCTGTGGCTGACCCGCGCCCGCCGCGGCCTGTCGGCCCTGCGGGACTGGCTGGGCCGCGAATGGCCTTACGCCCTGGCCGTCGAGGTCCTGTTTGCCGTGGCTTTTGCCGGCTGGGCGGTCTACAAGGCGTACAACCCCAACATCGAAACTGCCGGGGGCGAAAAGTGGATGGAGATTGCCTTCATCAACGGCACTCTGCGCAGTGACTACTTCCCCCCGCACGACCCGTGGCTGTCCGGCTTTGCCATCAGCTACTACTATTTTGGCTATGTGCTGATGGCCATGCTCACCCGTCTGAGCGGCCTGCCGGCGCACGTCGCTTTTAATCTGTACATTCCCACCCTGTTTGCCATGACCCTGACCGGAGCGATGGGGCTTCTGGCAAACCTGGTCGCGCTCTACCGTGCCCGGCCCGACCAGCCGCCCCGGCTGACCCGTCCCACCGTGCTGGCCGGCCTGACCGCGTCGCTGTTTGTGGGGGTGATGGGGCATCTGGAAGGGCTGCTGGAAGTTCTGCACAAGCGGGGCCTTCTTTCACCGCAGTTCTGGATTTGGCTGGACATCCGCGACCTGAAGATTCCCCCCGCCGGCCCCGGCGATAGCTGGATTCCCGACCGCTTCATCTGGTGGTGGCGCGCCTCCCGCGTCCTCACCGACTACACCCTCACCGGTCAGGAGCAGGAGGTCATCGACGAGTTCCCCTTCTTCAGCTTCCTGCTGGGCGACGTGCACCCGCACGTGCTGGCCCTGCCTTTTGTCCTGCTCGCTGTGGCCCTGGCCCTGAACCTGCTGGTCAGCCGCCGCGGCGACCTGCCGGAGACCGGCCCTGAGGCCGGTTTTGTCCCGCGGATGTGGGCCGTGGTCCGGCAGGGTGGGCAGGGCATCATTCAAGCCGCGGGAGGGCGGCCGGCCTTGCTGGCCTACGCGGTCTGCATCGGCGGGCTGAGCTTCCTCAACACCTGGGATTTTCCCATCTATCTGGGCGTTACCGGGTTTGCCTTTGTCCTGTGGCTCTTCTGGTCCGCCCCGCAGCAACCCGCCGCCTCCGGTTCGGATATCGACCGCTTTATTTTGCCCGGCCTGGTGGGAACCGGTCTGCTGGGCGTGGTGGGGGTTCTGCTGTACCTGCCGTTTTATGCCACCTTCAGCTCCCAGGCCCGGGGCATTCTGCCCAACCTGTGGAATCCCACCCGTTTGCCCCAGTTCTTTGTTTTCTTTGGCCCATTTCTGGTGGCCGCAGTGGGGTTTCTGGTTCTGCTGACCCGCCGTCGCCGCGGCTGGCAGAAGGAGCTGGCCTGGACCCTGCCGGCCGCCTGGCTTGGCCCGGTGCTGGTCATGCTGGCCGTTACCGCGGCCATTCTGCTGAGCGAGGCCGGACGGGCCTACATCCAGGGCATTCTCAGCAATCCCGAAGTGCAGGCGGTGCTGTCGGAGGCCAGCGTGGGGGGGCTGGTGCAGGAGGCCCTGCAGAGGCGACTGCTCAACCCCTGGACCTTTCTTCTGCTGGGCGGCCTGCTGGGCTGGTCGCTGGCCCTGGCGGTCGCCGCCCGTCCCACCGACCCGCCCGGCGAACCGGTGCCGGCCCGGCTGGTCCTGCGGTTTGTGCTGGTCTTGCTGACCATCGGTCTGCTCCTGCCTCTGACGGTGGAGTTCATCTACCTGCGGGACAATTTCGGTATCCGGATGAACACCGTATTCAAATTCTATTTTCAGGCCTGGGTACTGCTGGCCCTGACTGCCGCCTTTGCCGTGTACTACGTGTCCAGCACGACCCGCGGCCTGTGGGTCCGGCTGTGGCAGGTCGGCATGGTGGGGCTGGTGGGGGCCAGCATGCTGTATCCGGTGCTGGCGGTGTACAACAAGACAGACGGCTTCAGCCGGTCGCCCACCCTGGACGGCATCGCCTGGCTGGCCGATGTCCATCCGGCAGATTATGCCGCCATCCAGTGGTTGCGGGCCAATGCCCCCGATGACGCGGTCATCCTGGAAGCGCCCGGCGACCGCTTTGCCGCTTACCAGTACGTGGGCCGGGTCTCTGCCCTGACCGGCCTGCAAACTCTGCTGGGCTGGGGCGGCCACGAGAGCCAGTGGCGGGGCAATTACGAGGAACCGGCCCGCCGCGAGCCGGATATCGACACCCTGTACACCAC
This sequence comes from Chloroflexota bacterium, assembly GCA_003694775.1. Classification (GTDB taxonomy): domain Bacteria; phylum Chloroflexota; class Anaerolineae; order 4572-78; family J111; genus J111. The sequence goes on from RFJV01000536.1 coordinate 5,164, forward strand.
CACCGACCTGCAATTAGCCCAAAAGCTGTTGGATAAGTACAATATTACCTACGTATACGTCGGTCCCCTGGAACAGGAGCGGTATCCCCCTGCCGGTCTGCGCAAGTTCGACCGCCTGCTGAAGGTGGTCTACCAGCAGGACGGGGTGACGATTTACCGCCGCGACTAACACGAAAGAGATGTGGATTACGGGGTTCTGCTCAAAGTCAGGATGGTTATGCATCAGCTATCTTTTTTCCAGGAACTGAAAACCAAATCACCGCCGGTACGCCGGTATTTTTCTCACAACGGTGTCTGTTCTGATGAGGCCCGGCAGGCGCTTGAGAAGCAATATGCTCCCTTGCTGGTAGAAACCGGAAAGTTCAACCGCCAGTTGGTGAGCTTTCAGGCCAACAAAACGGAAATCCTGCACGGCTGGTTCAAATATCGGGAAGGTTTTTCGGCGGAACTGGTGGAGCTTTTATTCGACGAACTGCAGATTCAACCTGCTGATACCATCTTAGACCCTTTTGCCGGTTCGGCGACCACTTTGCTGGCGGCCCAACTGCACGGTATGAATGGGGTGGGTATTGAACTGCTTCCGCACTGTCATCTGGCCTGGCAAGCTAAATCGGCGGTTTTTGATTACAACCTTGATGAACTGCGGCAGGTGCGTTCGCTGGTAGAGGAATCATCTCCGCCACCTGTTGCTGAGCCGTTTCCCCATCTGACCATCACCGAAAGTGCATTTCCTCCCCAGGTAGAAGCTGATTTAATGGCCTACACGCGCTGGTTCGAGAAATTGGATGTCGGTCCGCGTACAAAGATGCTGTGCCGTTTTATTTTGATGAGTCTGCTGGAAGATGTCAGCTATACCCGTAAGGATGGTCAGTACCTTCGCTGGGACAGGCGGGCCGAAAAAATTCGCCGGCACAATGAGAAACGGCAGGCACAGGGTAAAAAGCCTATTCGGGGAATTGACAAAGGGGCAATCCCCACGGTTAAACAGACTTTTTTAGAGCGGTTGAGTAAAATTATCGTTGATGTTTCCCGGTTACAGGCCGAACAGAAGCGTCCTGAATCAGGGCGGCAGGAGCTTATCGAAGGCAGTACCCTGTATATTCTGCCGACTCTCCCTGCCGACAGCTTCGACGCGGTGATTACCTCTCCGCCCTATGCCAATCGTTATGATTATACCCGTACTTACGCCCTGGAGCTGGCTTATCTGGGAATAGATGATAAAATTTTCAACCTTCGTCAAAATCAGCTTTCCTGTACGGTGGAAAATAAGTCCAAAGAGAATGATCTGAGAGCATTTTACCATTCAATGGGACAGGGCCAACAGTTTGAACGAATTTTGACCATCGTCGGTACAAATGAAGTGCTGGCCGAGATTAACGCCGCGCTGGCAACCCGTTATGAACGGGGCGAGGTGAATAATCGAGGCATTCTGACAATGATTGCCCAATATTTTCTGGAATTGACGTTTGTTTTTGCCGAACTGTACCGGGTTTGCCGTCGAGGGGCACGGGTGGCCGTTGTGAATGACAACGTAAGGTACGCCGGGGAGATTATCCCGGTAGATACCTTGAGCACCGCGCTGGCAGAGCAGGTCGGCTTTGCCCCGAAAAAGATTTATGTCCTGCCTCAGCGCAAGGGCAACAGCAGTCAGCAAATGGGACGGTTTGGACGGGAGCCGCTCAGAAAAAGCATTACCATCTGGCAGAAAGTATGACCATCTCCAGAAAACAAAGCTGGTCTGTCGACCAGTTAGCAAAAAGCGAGTTCTTTCATCAAAAACTGCACGAGTGGGGTTTGATAACGATTGCCCAGGCTGTTGACCAGATTTCAGGGGAGCATCTGGATTGGGACCTGAGCAGGTTGGATATTTCCATTAAAGCCTGGAACAAAATCATTCATCGGGGGATAAAACCGGTGGTGATATTTGCTCATCCGGCAGTATTATCCCATCTGCCGCGTTCTACTGCTTATTACAGAATGCTGTCAATGGTATCCCAGAAATCTATGGGGCAGGTGGGGTTATCTATCGTGCGTTATGAAAAAGGAACACTGCCATCCATCGACGTGGCCGAACGCATTGCCCGGCATCTGAACAGAATAATCAGCCGATTGGTCGAAGCTGATGATACTATCAATCCTCGGGAATTTGACCTTTGGCGGGGAATGGCGGCAGGTGCACAGGCACAGGGGTCGTGGCAAAACACCAAAGGTCAAAAGATTGAAACGGTCATCCGGGGAATTGTGCGCCGCCGATTGCAGGAGAGGCATAGTGTTGCCGTAGATGATGATACCCGGCGTTTCTCTCTGCTCGATGGACGAATGGTAGTTTTTGCCGACGAACCGGATATAGGTATCTACCGTTCAGGGAAAATCATCGCCGCGGTTGAAATAAAGGGAGGTATCGATAAGGCCGGAGTTCTGGAACGAGTTGGGGCGGCGGTTAAAAGTCTGAGCCGGGTCAAAGAAGAAAATTCTACGGCTGTTACTGTCCTGATTCTTCAGGGTGTTTCTATCACCGAACAATCCAACCTTGATTTACAAACCAATCAGAACGTGGTCAATCATTGGTTTACCGTGGAAGAACTGCTGGAAGATGATAATCGCCGCGAGGCACTCTTCGGCTTGTTGAAACTATAAGTACCGGAGCAAGTTAAACCTTGGCTACCAAAACACGCCACCGAAAACCCAAACCCGGACCGGTTGAAACTACCGTACAGGAACCGCTGGCCCGCCCCGCCCCCCTTCCCTGGCTGACCGTAGAGGTGGCTCTGGTGGGGCTGGTGGTGGTGCTGGCAGTGGCTCTGCGGCTGTGGAAGTTGGCCGCCTACCCCCTCTCTGACGCCGAGGCCGGGCAAAGTCTGTCTGCCCTGGCTTTGTACCGGGGCGACCCCCTGCCCGATACGCCCTACAGCCCCCTGATGACGACCCTGGCCGCGGCCGCTTTCCTCCTCTTCGGCGACAGCACCTTTGCCGTCCGGCTTGGCCCGGCTGTGCTGGGTGTTCTGCTGGCCCTGCTTCCGCTGACCCTGCGCCGCCGGCTGGGACGGCGGGCCGCGCTGATAGCCGCCTTCCTGCTGGCCCTCTCGCCCACCGCGCTCTACCTGTCGCGCACGGTCAATGCAGAAATCGGCGCGGCCGCCGGCGCACTGATGGCCGTGACCGGCTTCTTCAACTGGATGGACGACCACCGCCCGCGCTGGCTCTATCTGCTGGCTGGCGGGCTGGCCTTGCTGGTCACCGCCGGGCCAACCGCCCTGACCATCCTGCTGGTGTTTGCCGTCTACCTGGCCTGGCAGAGACGCGCCCTGGCCGGCTGGCTGTCTGCACCGCCTGCCGCCGCCCCTACCGGTGACGGTTCCGGCCCGGATTCCGGGCCTCAGGCCGTACCGTGGTCGCGGTTTGCTCTGTTTGGGGCCGGGCTGGCCGTGGTGCTGGCTACCAGCGGCGGCTTTAACCCGTCTGGTTTGGCCCAACTGCCCGGCTTTGCCGGCGCCTGGCTGGCCCGCTTTGGCTGGCAAACTCTGCCCCGCGCCGGCTTCAATGCCGCCTTTTTGCTGGCCGTGTACGAGCCGCTGGTCGTTGTGGCCGGCCTCATCGGCCTGACCGATGCCCTGCTGAACCGGGACCGGTTCCGGCTGGGGCTGGTTTTGTGGCTGGTCATCGCTTTTCTGGCCGACCTGCTGATGGGCGGGCGTCCGCAGGGGCACGTCAT
>RFJV01000537.1 GCA_003694775.1 Chloroflexota bacterium
AACTCCCAAACTCTCCAGCTCACAAACTCACAAATGGGGTGGCCGGATTCGTGCCGCCTCAGCTTTTTTGGCGGATATGACCAGCAGATGGCAGAAATACACCGGCAATTATGACGTATAACGACAACAACAATCGGCCTGCACAACCCAATGAGCCTGACGAAGACGCCCTGGTAGAACGGGCCAAGCACGACCCCGAAGCGTTTGGACAGCTTTACGAGCTGTACGTGGAACAGATTTACAACTACATCTACTACCGCGTGGGCAACCAGCACGATGCCGAAGACCTGACTGCCAAAGTATTCTACCGTGCCCTGAACCACATCCCTCGCTACCACAACCGGGGACGCCCCTTTGCCGCCTGGCTGTACCGCATTGCCCACAACCTGGTCGCCAACTGGCACCGGGACCACAGCCGGCGCACCATGGTAGACCTGGACAGCGTGTCCCTGCACAGCGACGAACGGGCCAATCCCCACCACGAGGCCGAGCGGACCAACGAACGGGAAATTCTGCTGGCCGCGATTAACAAACTGCCGGAGGAACGCCGCCGCCTCCTGTACCTGAAATTTGCCGACCGGCTGTCGAATGCAGAAATTGGCAAGATTATGGGCCGCAGTGAGGGGGCAATAAAATCCCTTTACCACCGCACCCTGGTTTCCCTGCGCGAACTGCTGGCCGAACATGAAAACCTGGTCAAAGAACTGGAGCAGATGGACGAATGACCCTGAAAATCGTGGTCGATTCCACGTGCGACATGCCCGCGCCCTGGTTTGAGCAGTACGGAGTTGCGGTTGTCCCGTTCAACATCCAGTTTGGAACCGATACCTACCGCGAAGGTGTTGATATTACCCCGCAGGAATTTTACCGGCGCATCCAGGCCGAGCAGGCCCTGCCCACTACCTCCCAGCCGTCGGTGGGCGATTATCTGGAAACGTACCGCCGATTGAGCCAGGACGGCAGTGAAATCCTTTCCCTCCACCTGTCCGGTAAGCTCAGCGGCTCGTGGCAGAGCGCCCACCTGGCGGCGACGCAACTATCCCGCCCGGTTGGGGTTTATGTAATTGACAGCCAGACCGGCTCGGTAGGGCAGGGGCTGATGGTGCGCGAAGCGGCCCAACGCGCCCAGGCAGGAGAACCTGTGCCGGAGATTGTCCGCCACCTGGAGACCCGGCGAAGCGAGCTGAGGGTGTTCATTCTGCTCAAAGACCTGCGGTACGCCCGGATGAGCGGGCGGGTGGGAGTCATCAAGGAAACACTGGCCTCGCTGTTGAATGTCAAGCCGATTCTCGGTGTGGAAAACGGCAACCTCGTTCCGCTGGACCGGGTGCGGGGCTACCGCAAGGGTCTGGAGCGGATGGTTGCCCTGGCTGAACAGGCGGTTGGCGACCGCGCCGTGCATATCGGTATGACCCACGCCCTGGCCCGCGCCGAAGCAGAAGACCTGCTCGCTCGCCTGCAAACCCGTCTCAACTGCCGGGATTCTTTTATCGTCGACATGTCCATCTCGATGGCGGTTCACTTTGGGCCGGGAACTGTGGGCTTTGCCGCCTATCCGGCAGAATGATGCATTCGCACCGGGAAAAGTTTTATCACCACACCGCAAACCTGCGCGTCAAACAGAGGTAACCTGTATGAATCGCAAACGCATCAAAGAGCTGTTGGCCGACCACGCCGAACAGCTCATCCGGGAAAATCTGGATAATTCCGCCGGCAATGCCCTGCCCGGCGAAGAAGATGCCGAACTGTTTACCCTGATGGACGTGGCCGAAAAGGTCAAATCGGCCCTGACGCCGGTTGCCCCGCCTAAAGAATTTGAAACCGACCTGAAACAGCAGTTGGTCACCGCGGCGCACATCCGGCAGTTAGAAGGATACACCCCGCCCAATCCGGAACGGGACCTGCTGATTGTGATGGGAGTCATTGCTTTCATTCTTTCGTTGATTGGAGTTCTGGTTGCCTGGCAGTTTCGGAGTCAGCACGCATAAATCATATCACGGTAGGAGAGATGATGATGTCACCCCAATACAGCCAGATAACCGGCTGGGGAAAATACGCCCCGCCAAAAGTTCTGACCAACTACGACCTGGAAAAGATGGTAGATACCAGTCACGATTGGATTGTCCAGCGGACCGGGATTGAACAGCGGCACATTGCCGGCGAAGGTGAAACCACGGCCACCATGGCCGTTGCCGCGGCGCAGAAGGCGCTGGCAGTAGCCGGTCTTGAACCGGCAGACCTGGACCTGATTGTTGTTGGCACGTCTACCCCGGACTATTTTATGCCCGCGGTTTCCAGCCTGATTCAGGCCCGGCTGGGGGCCAACTGCCCGGCCTTTACCATCTCCACCGGCTGTACGGCCTTCGTTTACGGGCTGGTCACTGCGCACCAGTATATTGCCAGCGGCGCTTACCGGCATGTGCTGGTCATCGGCGCGGAGCTGGTCAGCCGGTTCATCGACTGGACCGACCGCAATACCTGTGTGCTTTTTGGCGATGGCGCAGGCGCGGTGGTGCTCAGCGCCTCGGATGAGCCGGGCGGCATTCTGGCTTTTGACCTCGGCTCAAACGGTGAAAACGGGATGGTACTGGCCGTGGAAGGCGGCGGGTCGGCCAATCCGTTCAGCCAGGAAGTGCTGGATAACAAGCAAATCTATATCCAGATGAACGGTCGGGAAGTGTTCAAGTTTGCCACCCGAATTTTGCCCCAATCCACGCAAACGCTGGTGGAAAAGGCGGGGATGTCGGTTGATGATATCGACCTGCTGATTCCCCACCAGGCCAACGTGCGGATTATCGAGATGGCCGTGCGCCGGCTGGAGATTGACCCGCAAAAGGTGTATGTCAACCTGCACAAGTACGGCAACACCTCGGCGGCCTCTATTCCGCTGGCCCTGGTTGAGGCGCTGGAAGAGGGGCGCATCAAAAAGAACGACCGGCTGGCGATGGTCAGTTTTGGCGCCGGTCTGACCTGGGCCAGCGCGCTTCTGCAATGGAACGGACCAACGCCCAACGGTAACGGTCGGGTGCGGTAACTGCCGGTCTGGAAAATTGCTGGTACTCCGGGGCGGGACATCCCGCCCCGTTTTTTTAACATTTTGGCTTTGGGTCTATCTGGCCCGGTACAGCCAGCCCCAGTCACCATTCTGGCTGGCAGAAAGAGACCACCGATGACTCGGAAGAACCCGGAAGCAGTTGTCCGGAGCTACCTGATAATTGCCGGCTTGTACACGCTATCTACCTCAATCATCTGGGGGGTCAATACACTCTTTTTGCTGGATGCCGGACTGGACATTATGGGGGTGTTTATTGCCAATGGCGTTTTTACCGGCAGTATGGCCCTCTTTGAAATCCCCACCGGTGTTCTTGCCGACACGCGAGGGCGGCGCGTGTCCTTTCTTTTGAGTGTCTCCATCCTGTTCCTGGGGACCCTGGGCTACGTGGCCGCGGCGGCGATGGGCGGCGGTTTACTGCTTTTCAGCCTGATGTCCGTGGTGTTGGGCCTGGGATATACTTTTTATTCCGGTGCAGTTGAAGCCTGGCTGGTAGATGCCCTGAAAGCAACCGGATTTTCCGGCCAGCTGGACCAGGTTTTTGCCCGCGGGTCCATCGTCAGCGGCGGCGCAATGCTGATTGGCTCGATTGGAGGAGGCATTCTGGGTAGTTTTAGCCTGTCGGTGCCGTTTCTGGCGCGGGCGATTCTGCTGGCGCTGGTTTTCGGGGTAGCCTTTTTTACTATGCACGACCTGGGATTTACATCGCGTCAGGCAGTCTGGCGCGCCATCCCCAGCGAGATGAAAAGGATTGCCGGCGACAGTATTACCTACGGCTGGCAGAAAACACCGGTGCGTCTGCTCATTATCGCCGCCCTGGTCCAGTCGATTTTTATGGCCTGGGGATTTTACGCCTGGCAACCCTACTTTCTGGATTTGCTGGGGCAAGATTTAACCTGGGTAGCGGGCGTGATTGCGGCCCTGATTGCCCTGGCAACCATTGCCGGCAATTCGGTGGTGGAATGGGTCACCCGATTCTGCGGAAAACGGACCACCCTCCTGCTCTTGGCCGCCGGAATACAGGCCATTGCTCTCGTCGGTGTTGGCCTATCCGGCTCATTCTGGCTGGCGGTCGCGCTCTATCTGGTGGTGATGGCAACAATGGGAGTCTGGGGGCCGGTACGGCAGGCATACATCCACCAGAATGTCCCCTCGGAACAGCGCGCCTCGGTCATTTCGTTTGACTCGCTGGTGTCCAGCGGCGGCAGTATGTTCGGGCAAATTGGCCTGGGCCGGCTGGCACAAACCCAATCCATTGCCGCTGGGTACGTTGTCGGTGGCTTCACCTCTTTGCTGGTTCTGCCGGTTATCTTCATCCTCCGCCGGCTGAATGAGCCGGCAGACATCATTGTCGGCAGGGCGGGTAAACAAGGAGCGTGCGCGGCTCAGGGCCTCCCCGCCATTTCCGCGGTAGACGCCACCCCACCGCCGGTAGAAGCCTGAATCCACCGCAAAGCTCACCCCAACTTGACCTTTCTCTGGCCGCGGGCTACAGTATCAGGCTACACCTGATTTTCACCAACACCTATCGCCCCGGCAAACGCCCCGGCGGGTCGTTTAATCCAGATACCGGACCACACTCTTTTTCCCATTGTAACAACCGTATAGCTGGTTTGATATTGATAGTGCGCGCCAGTCGATAAATATAGTTCAGATTGGGGGGGATTATGGGTGACCTGCGTAGATTGGGCCGTTTTGTTCGCGCTTTTTGGCGAGCGACTATCATTTTTCTGCTGACCTTCAGCGGCGGGGGGCTGTTTACGGCATTGGAGACTGCCCCCGCCTATGCCCAGAACACGTCCGAAACGATTGTTTTTTCGCGTAACTCCACGGTTACCCGCCAGCCGTTCCAGCTCACGATGACCAGCCGGGCAGGCGGAACCATCTTCTACACCACAAACGGCGCCCTTCCGAACCCTGCCGCAACCCCGTATTCCGGCCCGCTGACCATCGCCGAAAATACCGTCATCCGGGCACAGGTATTTGACCAGGACGGCAACCCCGTCGGCAACCCGTACAACCGCACCTACATTATTGCCGACTACGACCAGACTATCCCGGTAATGTCCATTGTAACCGATTGGGCCTACCTGGATGAACTGCACACCCACGCCGACCAGCGCGGCAGGGAGTGGGAACGCCCCATCACCGTTGAGTATATCGCGCCCGGCGGGGAGTCTCAATTCAATGTAAACGCCGGCATCCGGATTCACGGCCACTTTTCGCGGCTGTTCAGCCCCAAGAAATCGTTCCGTCTTTACTTCCGGAAGAGCTACGGCGGCCCCGGCAGGCTGGACTACCCCCTCTTTGAGGATACCGACGTCCACAAGTTCGACAAGCTGGTTTTGCGCGCCGGATTCAACGATACGTTTGTGGCCCAGAGCATCCCCGGCCTGTCGAACGACCACTACCTGCAGGCCAAGTATATCAGCGACCAGGTCGCCCGCAACCTCCACGGTAATATGGGCCAGCCGATTGCCCACGGCTCCTGGGTACTGCTGTATCTCAATGGGCAGTTCTGGGGCCTTTACAACCTGACGGAGCGCATCGACGACGAGTTCATGCAGTCCTATTCCGATAAGGACTCCCAATGGGACATCATTTCAAAAGATTCCGGCTGGGATAAAGATGGTCACTGGTACAACAAGGAAGTGGTCAACGATGGCAACTACGGTGGCTGGCTGGATAACCAGAACTGGGTGGGCAGTGCCGATTTTACCAATCCCGGTAATATTGGGGAGCTGGAGTGGCGGGTCGATGTTGAAAACGTGTTTTCCTACATGTTTCTGCAAGCCTACATTCAGCACGCCAGAGGCTGGCCCGGCAACAACTGGATTGTTTACCAGCGGGTCGACCCAGGGGCAGATATTGAAGGCAACGAAAGAAAATGGCGCATGATGGTCTGGGACGCGGAAAACTCTTTTGGCGGCGGTGTGCACGGCAAAATGGATGTCAACGTTGTGGAAAAGGTGTACAGCCCACACGACAGCATTACCCGCATCCTGGAAAAACCGTTCATCGGCTTCTGCGGCTTTAAACACCGCTTTGTAGACCGCGCCCGCGAGTACCTGGGCGTGGAAAACAAGTTCGGCAAGCCGGAAAGCGAGATTGGACAGCTTTCCAAGGAGCGGGTCAGGGCAGAAATTCTCAAACAGGCCGCCATCGTCAGGCCGTTTATCGGGATGGAGACCGCCCGCTGGACGCCCGACCTGCCCGGCGTGGAGATGTGGGAGAAAAACATTGCCGACATGCTGACCTTTGTGGAGGTGCGCGAGGAGGTCATTCTGCACCATCTGGACATTTTACGCTACCAGACGTTTACCGAATGCAAGTAGCCGGATAGCGATGGCAATGCAAAAGAGGCGTGGAAAAGCACCACGCCTCTTTTGCATACAACGCTCTACGGCGAGCTACGCCGCCCGCCGGCGCAGAAATTCGACCAGCGTGCGGGTCATCACCCCGGTTGCGCCTTTGGTTAGATAACTACGCGAAGTTTGTTCGGGACTATCGCTGTAGAATTCGTCCCCGGCGATGTCGATGTGCGCCCAGGGCCAGTCGCCCACAAAATGGGCCAGGAACCGGGCCGCGGTGACGGCACTGGCCGCCCGGCCACCGCTGTTCTTGATGTCGGCCACATCGCTTTTGAGCTGGCGGTCGTAGGCGGGGTCCAGCGGCAGGCGCCACAGCGGCTCGCCGACCTTCTGCCCCGCGGCCAGCAGAGCCTCACCCAGCGGGTCGTCATTGTAAAACAGACCGCTCATCCGCTCGCCCAGGGCAACAACCTTGCCGCCGGTCAGCGTGGCTACATCGACCACTGCCGCCGGGTGCAGGTCAGCCGCGTAGCAGAGCGCATCCGCCAGAATCAGCCGCCCTTCGGCATCGGTGTTGACCACCTCGATGCTGAGGCCGTTCCGGGCAATGACCACATCACCGGGCTTGTAGGCCGTATCGCTGACCAGGTTTTCCACCAGCGGGGCCAGCCCGATGACCGGCAGAGGCAGGTTCAGCAGGGCCACCGCCCGCATGGCGGCAATCACCGCCCCCGCGCCGGACATGTCGCCCTTCATCCCCAGCATCCCATTGGAAGTTTTCAGGGAGTAGCCGCCGGTATCAAAGGCCACGCCCTTGCCGACCAGCACCACCGGCGGCTGGTCTTCCGTGCCGGGTGGCTGGTGCTGGAGCACCACCAGCCGGGCCGAGTTGGCCTTTCCCTGGGCCACGGCCAGCAGAGCGCCCATACCCAGCGCCTGCAGTTCGTCC
>RFJV01000538.1 GCA_003694775.1 Chloroflexota bacterium
CCGCCGTCTGTTTTTGTATGGATGATGAACAATCCCGACTCTGTGCCGGACATCCCCCCCGCAGTTCAGCCGGCCCTGACCCTGGCCGCTTCTCTGCTTGCCCAGGCCGGCTCCGACACACCTCGCCTGGACGCGGAACTTCTGCTGGCGCACGTCCTCAGAAAAGAGCGCACCTGGCTGTACACCTACCCCACCGCCCCTCTGACCGGACGCCAGCGGGCCGGCTTTCTGCGCTTGCTTCGCCGCCGACTGCGCCGCGAGCCAATGGCCTACATCCTTCACCGGCGCGAATTTTTCGGCCTGACCCTGCGGCTGAACCGCCGGGTGCTTGTCCCCCGCCCCGAAACCGAACTGCTGGTAGAAACGGCCCTGGAAATTGCCGGCAAGCGGGCCTGGCTGTCGCCGCGGGTGGTGGATGTGGGCACAGGAAGCGGCTGTATTGCCGTTGCTCTGGCGACCCGCCTGCCCGGGGCGCGGCTGGCCGCGGTAGACCGGTCTGCCGCCGCGCTCAAGGTGGCCCGCTATAATGCCGCCGCCTGCGGAGCGGTGGACCGGGTGCATTTCTGGCAGGGGCATCTGGCCCAGGCCCTGACCGGGCCGGTCGACATGCTGGTCAGCAACCCTCCCTACGTGGCCCGACCCGCCCTGGAGGAGGGCAACCTGTCCCCGGAAGTGACCCGTCACGAGCCGCGGCTGGCCCTGGACGGCGGCCCGGACGGGCTGGAGGTCATCCGGGAACTGCTGGCACAGGCTCGCCGCCTGCTGGGGGCGGACGGGGCCGTGGTGGTGGAAATCGGGGCAGACCAGGGCGAGGCCGCCCGGCAGTTGGGACAGGCCGCCTTTCCCCAGGCGGTGGTGGAAATCCGCCGGGATTTGGCCGGTCTGGACCGGTTGCTGGTTATCCAGCAGGTCAAATAAAAACAGGACAGGCTTTCTGCCTGTCCTGTGTACCCTCGTAGTGGGGTGGGGCCAACGCCCCGGTGATGATGCTTACAGCGCCGCCTTGGCCACTTCCACCAGTTTGGTGAATGCGGCCGCATCGTGCACGGCCAGGTCGGCCAGAGCGCGCCGGTCCAGCTCCACGCCGGCCTGCTTCAGACCATGCATGAACTGGCTGTAGCTCAGCTCGTTCTGGCGAGCCGCCGCGTTGATGCGGGTAATCCACAGGCGGCGAAAATCCCGCTTGCGGTTGCGCCGGTCGCGGTACGCGTACTTCAGCGATGACATCATCGCCTCGTGGCCGCGGCGGTACAACCGGTGCTTTGTTCCACGCTGGCCTTTGGTAAAGGCCAGAACTTTTTTATGTCTGCGTTGTGTCTGAGGACCGCCTTTTACTCTCACAATCTACCTCACTCTACTAGCCTTTTTTTGCGTACGGCATTAATTTTTGGACCCGCTTTTTGGCTCCAGAAGCGGTAACTTCCAGCATGTCGTCAAACTGGTACTTCACCCGCTTGCTCTTTTTCCGGCGCAGGTGGCTCTTGCCAATCTTGGTGCGCATCAGTTTACCGGAGCCGGTGTACTTGAAACGTTTAGCAGTTGACTTGTGCGTTTTAATTTTCGGCATAATCAATCATTCCTTCCACCCAGATAGTTGCTCGCCCATTGCAACATACAGATTGCAACGTTCATTCACAAAATTATCGACAGCCCGACAGACGGACTGCCGTAAATACACAATATTACCGCCTGGCGTATCCAGAATTCTTGAAAATCCGGACACGATTTCCCCCCCGTCTGTCTCGCAATTTCAGGCAGACCCCTGCGGTCTGGCTTAGCGGTTAGGGGCCAAAATCATCAGCATGGTCATCCCTTCGCGGGAGGCCCGTTTCTCCACCACAGACACATCGCTCAGCTCCTGGGCCACCCGTTCCATCAGCTTCAGAGCAACTTCCGGATGGGTGACCTCACGGCCGCGAAACCGCAGGCGAACTTTTACCTTGGCTCCGCGTTCCAGGAACTTACGCGCGTCTCTCAGGCGGTAAGCCAGGTCGTGTTCGCTAATTTTGGGGCGGAGCCGAATTTCCTTGATTTCCACCTTGGCCTGGGATTTCCGGGCTTCCCGTTCCCGTTTTTGGGCTTCGTACAGGAACTTCCCGTAATCCATCAGCCGGCAGACCGGCGGTGAGGCATTGGGCGCAACCTCTACCAGGTCTGTACCCCGTTCCTGGGCGATGGAGAGGGCCTTATCGCGGCTCATCACCCCTAACTGTTCACCATTTACGTCTATCAGCCGCACCTCTGGTGCGGTGATGGCTTCATTTATCCGGCGGAAATCTTTTGTACTTATGGCGATACTCCCTCTTCTCCTACAGAAAAATTTACTTACGGGCGTGGCATTAGAAAAGGGACATCCATAGACGCCCCTTTATCGCTTTTCATGCAGCGGATAGGCCCCGGCTATATGGGGACACTGAACTTTACCATGTTAGTTCATATTCGTCAAGTTGGTCGTCCAGGTTTAGACCGGCCAGTGTCTTTTTGAGCTGGGTGTATTCGGTATGGATGAAGCGCCGCGTACCGGTTTCGCCGCGGATAACCATAGAATGGGTACGGGCCACATCGCCCCGGTACTCCACCCCTTTCAGGAGGACGCCGGGGGTAATGCCCGTGGCGGCAAAAAATATCTGGTCGGACCGGACCACTTCCTGGCAGGTCATTATCCGGTGAATATCCAACCCCGCGGCCAGTACGGCTTCCCGTTCACTCTGGCTTTGCGGAGCCAGACGGCACAGCATTCCTCCACCCATCGCCCGCACCGCGCAGGCCGCGGTGATGCCTTCGGGCACGCCGCCAATGCCCATCAGCAGGTCGGCGTTGGTGGATGGCGATACAGCAACCAGCGCGCCGGCGGTATCGCCGTGGTCGCGCAGGAGCACCCGCGCCCCCGCGGCCCGGATTTCGTTGATTAAGTCCCGATGGCGCGGCCGGTCCAGAACAATGACCTGCAAATCCCGGACCGATTTGCCTTTGGCCCGTGCCACCAAGGCCAGGGTCCAGGCCACCGGCGCGTCCATGCATTCCGGCGTCAGCACACCGGCGGCTTCGCTGTCAACCACAATTTTTTCCATATAGACCGCCGACCGGGGCGACCACAGCGTGCCGCGCGGGGCCACCGCCACCACCGACAGGGCGCGCAGTTTGCCCGTGACCAGCAAAGCCGTGCCGTCCACGGGGTCCACGGCTACATCTACTTCGGCCCCGTCGCCGGTGCCCACTTTACATCCGGTGTCCAGCGGAGAAGTTTCTTTGACCCGCCCCTCTTCTCCCACGACTACCCGGCCATCGATATCCAGCGTATTCAGGGCCCGGGCCATTGCCCGTGTGGCCGCCCGGTGCGCCCCTTCCCGGTTGCCGGAACCCAACCAGCGCCCGGCAATCAGGGCCGTAGTTTCGGTGACCCGCACCAGGTCTAGCCCAATATTGCGCGAAGGAACAGTTGTCATAGCCATCCTCACAGTTCTACGGCTTCCAGCAGACCGGCAGATTCCCAGGCCAGCAAACCACCCTGCAGAATTTTGACATTCCGGAACCCTTGCCTCTGCAGGGCCGCCGCGGCCCGCCGACTGCGGCGACCACTGCGGCAGGTCAATACAATATCATCGCGCCCATCAAAAAGCGTAGCGTCGGTCAATATCCGGCCCAGAGGAACCGGTATTGCCCCCGGTACATGCCCGCGGCGATACTCCCGCGGCTCCCGCACGTCGATTATCAGCGGCGGGTTATCGGTGTGAATACGATTCCACAATTCCAGCGGTGTAATTTCGGCAATTGAGTCTGTGGAGGTATCCGTGTACAGCGGAATATGTACCGGGTAGTGACGCTTGGGCAGATTCTGGCACTCCTTGAAGACTTTGACATCACATTCGTAAATGCACACCGCCGGGTCCAGCACGTGATAGAACAGGTGGGAGACCGCCTCCTCTTCCAGCAGAAAATGAGACTCGCCGAGTTCATCGTAAAAACCGGTAGATTTCATCAAATCCAGCACCGGTTTCTGCACCTTCATCAGAAACAGGTCGCCGCCCCGCTCTTTGCAGGTGCGCAGGACATTTTCCAGCATGTAGATGCCGCTGAAATCGCAGTGGTTGACTCCGTGCAGGCGCAACAGCAGGAAGCGCTGTTCCGGATTGACCGACATATGCTCCAGGATGGCATCTTCCACGTGGTTGACCGCCCCAAAGTAAAGGTCTCCGGAAATTTTCAGGATGCACAGTTGGGGACAAACCGGCTGGTCCGGCTCCCGTTCGACAAAGTGCATAAAGGAGGGGTCGGGACCCACGGCAAAGACCCGCGGCAGGCTGGTCTTCATAATATAATAGGCAAAGGAGAGGGTGACGCCCAGCAGAACCGCGCTTTCAATGGGCAGGAACATCGTTCCCAGGAAGGTGGCCACCATGATGACCGCGTCGCCGCGGGCGCCGCGCCAGATGCGGGCAATTTCGGCCCGGTCGACCAGCCCCACCGCGGTGACAATCAGCACTCCGGCCAGAGCGGTGCGGGGCAGGTAGGCGGCCCAGGGAGCCAGTGCCAGCATGGCAACCAGCACAAAAAGGCTGGCAAACACACCGCTGATAGCCGTCCGGGCGCCGGACTGCAGGCTGACCACCGACCGGGAGAACGAACCGGCCCCGGCATAGCCGGAAAAGAAGCCGCAGGCAATATTGGCCAGCCCCTGCCCCACAAATTCCTGGTTGTTGTCCAGCCGCTGGCCGGTCTGGGCGGCCAGCGAGCGGGCAATGGCCGTGGTTTGAATCAGCCCGATGAGCGCCACGGCCAGAGCGCCGGTGCTGAGCTGGGCGAGCAGTTCGCCATCGAACAGGGGCAAACGGGCCAGCGGCGGCAGTTTTGCCGGCAAACTGCCAATCACATCCACGCCGTTTTTGTCCAGTCCGAGGAAATAGACAATGGCCGTCGCGGCCAGCATGGCAATCAGCGGGCCGGGAAGCTTCCGGTTGATGCGGCGGAGTACCACAATCACAACGATGGTTCCTACCCCCAGCAAAGCGGTTGGGAGGTTAATTTCCGGCAAATGGGTCACAATCCCGGCGACGGTCTCCAGCAGGTTGCGGCTGGCAATCTGCAGTCCCAGCAGGTGGCGGAGCTGCCCCAGCAGAATCAAAATGCCCGCGCCGCTGGCAAACCCCACAATCACCGAATGGGAGACAAAATTGACCAGCACGCCCAGCCGGCTCAGGCCGATGAGCAGTTGGATGGTCCCGGCCATTACCGCCAGCACGCCCGCGGCCACCAGATAGTCCGGCGACCCCGGTACGGCGACCGTCATCAGCACCGACAAAACCAGCAGGGAAATGGCATTTGCCGGGCCGGTCTTCATTTCGCGCGATGACCCCCACAGCCCGCCCACAATAGAGCCAACGATGTTGGTATACAGGCCGTACTCCGGCGGCAGTTCGGCAATCAGAGCAAAGGCCATAGACTGCGGTAAGCCAATCACTGCCACTGTGAGGCCGGCAATCACATCGGGCCAGACATCTTCTTTTTTGTACGCCTTCAGGATGTTTACCGGGCGGAGAAAATA
>RFJV01000539.1 GCA_003694775.1 Chloroflexota bacterium
ATGTAGGGCAGGCCCTGCACCCTGAAGGGGTGTTCCAGCCTGCCACAATATGGACGGGCTGGAAAGCCCGTCCTACGGCTGACCACGATTTCGTGTGGAGCTGCCCTCCATTGAAACACGTTGAAAAAATTTTTAATTCGCCCGCATAGATTAAAATATATGGCGCAAAATTTTAATCCGTATAACCTTCCTGAGGTTTTCGACATCACCTTTGGGTAACCGTATGAACACCACCGACACTTCCGAAGCCGGCCTGGAAAAACTCATCTGCACCGCGCTCACCGGGTCGCCCTGCCCGCCCAACGCGGACTCCGGCGCCCTGCACGAGTCGCCGCCGGCTTACGGCGGCGCAGGCTACATCTGCGGCAGTCCCGCAGACTACGACCGGGAATTCTGCGTGGACCTGTTCCAACTGCGCGCTTTTCTGGAAGCTACCCAGCCGGAAATCGCCGAGGCGGTGGAAATCGCCCACAACAGTCCCGCTCGCCGGCAGTTTCTGGCCCGCCTGCAAGGAGAAATCAGCAAACGGGGGGTGATTGATGTCCTGCGTCACGGTCTGCGTCACCACGCCCACGAAATCACCCTCTTTTACCCCACCCCCTCGCCGGGCAATCAGGAAGCGCGGCGGCTTTACGACCAGAATCGCTTCTCTGTCACCCGCCAGCTTCGCTACAGTCTGGACGAAACCCAGCGGGCGCTGGACCTGGTCATCTTCATCAATGGCCTGCCCATCTTCACCTTTGAACTGAAAAACAGCCTCACCAAACAAACGGTCGAAGACGCGGTGGAGCAGTACCGGCGGGACCGCAACCCGCGGGAAAGGTTGTTCGAGTTTGGGCGCTGTGTGGCCCATTTTGCCGTGGACGACAGCGAAGTCCGCTTCTGCACCCATTTGCAGGGCAAAGCCTCCTGGTTCCTGCCTTTCAACCAGGGCTGGAACGACGGCGCGGGCAATCCGCCCAACCCCCACGGTCTCAAAACCGACTATCTGTGGAAGCGCATCCTCACCCGCCAAAGCCTGACCGATATTCTGGAAAACTACGCCCAGATTACGGTCGAAAAAGACCCGCGCGGCAGAAAGAAGCACAAAAAGCAGATTTTTCCTCGCTACCACCAGCTGGACGTGGTGCGCAGGCTTTTGGCCGATGTGCGGAAAAACGGAGCGGGCCGGCGCTACCTCATCCAGCATTCCGCCGGAAGCGGCAAGTCCAACTCCATTGCCTGGCTGGCCCACCAGCTCATCGGCCTGGCCGGCGAAAAAGACCCGGTCCATCCCGTGTTTGATTCCATCATCGTCGTCACCGACCGCCGCATCCTCGACCGCCAGATACGCGACACCATCAAACAGTTTGCCCAGGTCAGCGCTACCGTAGCCCACGCTGAACACTCCGGCGACCTGCGCCGCTTTATCGAAAGCGGCAAAAAAATCATCATCTCCACCGTGCAGAAATTCCCCTTCATTTTGGAAGAAATCGGCAACGAGCACCGGGGGCGGAATTTTGCCATCATCATTGACGAAGCCCACTCCAGCCAGGGCGGCCGTGTGGCGGCCAAGATGAATATCGCCCTCTCCGCATCCGGCGCGGCAGAGGAAGAGGAAACGGTTGAAGATGTCATCAACCGCATTATGGAAGCGAAAAAGCTACTGCCCAACGCCAGCTACTTTGCCTTTACCGCCACCCCCAAGAACAAAACCCTGGAGCTGTTCGGTGAGCCAGACCCCCAGCCCGACGGCACGGTCAAACACCACCCCTTCCACAGCTACACGATGAAGCAGGCCATCCAGGAAGGCTTTATTCTGGACGTGTTGGCCCATTACACTCCGGTTAAGAGTTACTACAAGCTGGTCAAGAAGATTGAGGACGACCCGGAATTCGATGTAAAAAAGGCGCAGAAAAAACTGCGCCGCTACGTGGAAGGTCACGAGCACGCCATTCGCCTCAAGGCAGAAATTATGATTGACCATTTCCACACCCAGGTCATTGCCAAAGGCAAGCTCGGCGGGCAGGCGCGGGCGATGGTGGTGACCAGCGGTATTCGGCGGGCCATCCAGTATTTCCACGCCTTCCAGGCTTATCTGGAAGAACGGAAAAGCCCTTACCGGGCCATTGTTGCCTTTTCCGGGGAACACGAGTACGGCGGCGTAAAGGTCACCGAAGCCAGCCTCAACGGCTTTCCCTCCAGCCAGATTGCCGACAAGATTCGCGAAGACCCCTACCGCTTCCTGATTGTGGCCGATAAATTCCAGACCGGCTATGATGAACCGCTTCTGCACACAATGTATGTGGACAAGGTGCTGTCGGGCGTCAAGGCCGTGCAGACCCTCTCCCGGCTTAACCGGGCGCATCCCAAAAAGCACGACGTGTTTGTGCTGGACTTTATGAACGACGCCGACACAATCCGCAAAGCCTTTGAGCCTTACTACCGTACAACCATCCTGTCGGACGAAACCGACCCCAACAAACTGCACGACCTCAAGGCCGACCTGGATGCCTGCCAGGTCTATGCTCCCGACCAGATTGACATCCTGGTGGAGCGCTACCTCGGCGGCGCAGACCGGGACCAGCTCGACCCCATCCTGGATGCCTGCGTGGCCGTTTATCTGCGGGACCTGGATGAAGATGGGCAGGTGGATTTCAAGGGCAAGGCCAAAGCCTTCCTGCGCACCTACGGCTTTTTGTCCACCATTCTCCCCTTTACCAATGCCGAGTGGGAGAAGTTATCTATTTTCCTGACGTTTCTGGTTCCCAAACTGCCCGCGCCGGTGGAACAGGATTTATCGCGCGGGATTCTCCAGGCTGTTGATATGGACAGCTACCGGGCCGAGAAGCAGGCCACCATGAGGATTACCCTCGCCGACCAGGATGCAGAAATAGAGCCGGTTCCCACAGCCGGCGCCGGGTACCGGGCCGAACCTGAGCTGGACCGACTGTCTCACATCATCCAGATGTTCAATGACCAGTTTGGTAACATTCCCTGGACCGATGCTGACCGGGTGCGCAAGCTGATTACCGAAGAAATTCCGGCTCGCGTCGCCGCCGACGTTGCCTATCAGAATGCCCGCCAGCACTCCGACAAGCAGAACGCCCGCATCGAACACGACAAGGCCCTCCAGCGAGTGATGACCGCCTTGCTCCAGACCGATACGGAGCTGTTCAAGCAGTTCAGTGACAACGAAGCCTTTCGCCGCTGGCTAACGGACACCGTCTTTGCCCTGACCTATGCTTGAGCGGCCTGGATTGGCCGCAACGGAAACAACCAATGACCACCAGAGAAGAACTCACCCGCCTGCTGGCCCAACATATGTCCAACCTGCAGAAGCTCCAGGAGCAGGCCGCCCTGTACGGCGCGGGGGAAGCGCCCCTGCACCTGCTGAACCAGATAGACGC
>RFJV01000540.1 GCA_003694775.1 Chloroflexota bacterium
AACCGCAGTCTGGATGCGGCCGTAGGCATCGCCCCAGCCAACGATTTCGGCAGAAACGGAGACGTTGGGGTACAGCTCGTTGAAGGCGGCAATTTCGGCATCGATGGCCGCTTGCGGGTCCGCCCCGTTGGGCATCACCCACATCGTCAGCTCACCGCTCAGCTCTGCCCCGGCCTGGGCCGGTGCTTCTTCTTTAGCCTGCTCCGCGGGGGCGGCCTCTTCCTTAGGCTGTTCCGCAGGAGCGGCTTCTTCTTTAGCCTGCTCAGCCGGACCCTGCTGTTGGGTTTCGGGAGCGCTCCCGGAACAGGCCGAAATAAAGAGCGCGGCAATGAGCAGTAATCCTAATACCACTGAAAACTTTTTACGCATGGTTATCTCCTCCGCAGTCACATTGACTAATGAAAAGGGATGGGTGTTCATCAGGCGGGCTGGCGAAACCCCGGCGGTTTTTTGGGAGCGGTATCGGGAGCGCTCCCAAAACCGGTAAAAAATAATGTTTAACTGCGCCGTACACTGTACCTCCTTTGCTCAGGATAGGGTTCTCACAGACGGTTTGGCGCCGCAGGATTCCCGGATAATCAGTTCGGTGGTGGTAGTGATGTGTCGGGGCGGCGCGCTGCGGTTGGCGATGACGTCCAGTAAGACTTCCACCGCCTGTTCCCCCAGCCGGCGGATAGGCTGTTTGACTGTGGTCAACGGCGGGTCAGAGACTGCCGCGGCGGGCAGGTCGTCATACCCCACCACAGCCACATCCGCGGGTGCACTTAAACCGGCATAGCGCAGGGCACGCAGAGCACCCAGGGCCATTGTGTCGGAGGCAATGAAGATGGCCTCCGGCTGTGCCGGAAGCAGAGCCTGCATTTGCTCAAATCCGCTAAGTTCGGTAAAGTTACCTTCGCGTATCAGGGCCGGGTCGACCGTCAGCCCGTAGTCGTTCAGGGCATTGAGATAGCCCTGCCGCCGGTCGAGACCCACGGTGGTGTTCAGCGGGCCGGTAATGGTGGCAATGCGCCGGTAGCCCAGCCGAATCAGATGCTCCACCGCCTGGTATGCCCCGGATACGTTGTCAACCGTCACAAAATTTATCCGCTCCGGATTGTCCGGGCGGCCAATCATCACAAAGGGCGTTTCGCTGTCTACAAGCTGGTCTACCAGCGGGTCGTGCTGAGGCAAAGCACTGACAATCACCCCATCGACCAGCTGGTTGCGCAGGACGCGCAGGGATATTTTTTGTTCTTCTTCTTCGGTATGAAACAGGAAGAGGGAGAGGATGTAATCGTGCGTATTGCAGGCCTGGGCCATCCCCTGCATCAGGCGGGGGTAGTAAGGGTCGGTAAAGAGGAACTGGACGGCCCGCGGTACCACCAGCCCCAAAATGCCGGAGCGGCGTCCGGCCAGCCGGCGGGCGGCAGGGTCGGGGAAGTAGCCGGTTTCGGCGATGACTTCCTGCACCCGGCGCCGCACCTCGTCGCGCACCGCGTCCTGCTGGTTAATGACACGCGATACGGTGGAGCGGGATACTCCGGCAAGTCTGGCGATTTCTTCCAGGGTCAGTTTGCCCATCGTTGGCTGGCCTGCGCTGGCGACTCAAAAATGGATATAGTTAACCATAATGGGAGCGCTCCCATTATGGCTCTATCATAACACATCCGGGGCGGGTTGTCAAGTCTGTTTGTATCTATTCAGGCCAACGTTGCTAGAAAGAAAGTCGGGGGATTTATGCACCGCAGAGGCGCAGAGAGCGCAGAGTAACCACAAAATTTCTTTTTTCTCTGCGGCCTCCGCGTTTCTGCGGTGAAATATGCGTTGCTGAGGGAATGTTCCAGGTTGGCCCGGCGTTAAAAACGCCGGGCTGAAAGGCTTAAGGACGCTGAAGCGCCCTCCGGGTCTCATTTTCAGGACGTTTTAACGTCCTTGAGCCGTT
>RFJV01000088.1 GCA_003694775.1 Chloroflexota bacterium
CCAAAAGCCAGAATCAGGCCGAACAGCACCACCAGTGACAGCAGGAAGTTAATCAGGTTCGCCAGCACCACCGACACCGGCAGACTTTCTCGCGGAAAATAAATCTTGTTGACCAGCGAGGCATTGTCTACAATGCTCCGGATGGCCCCGATAATCGAAGCCGAAAAGAAATTCCACGGCAGAATGCCGCACAGCACAAACACCGGAAAATTTTCGGCGCGGGAATAGGAGGTCATCACCTTAAAGACCAGGGTGAAGACCAGCATCATCAGCAGAGGATTGCCCAACGACCACAGCACCCCCAGCACCGAGTTGCGGTAGCGCACCTTCAGGTCCCGGATAACCAGATTCCTCAGCAGGTCCCGATAGACCCACAGCTCCCACAGGTTCAGCCACAAACTGCGCAGTAACCAGAAAGGGCGTGCCGGCCAGGGAATCTGCTTTTCAGCAGAAATGACCAGTCCGTCTGCGGTTTTTTCTACAACAACCATCGGGTTCCTCCCCAACAAAAATCAGCGCCGCAAGCACGCTGACGCTGATAACCGGACACCTATTTTAGCACAAATCCACCCAACCGAAAAAAAACAGGCCCTCGCAGACCATGAAGCCCGCGAGGACCTGCTTCGCCCTCCAAACCGTTTTACCGGGACCGTCTCGCCTCGGCAATGAGCCGCTCCAGATTGGCCGTGTTCAACAGCGATAGGGAAATCCCGGCCCGTGCCAGTTCCTGGTATCCCAGGTTGTGGAACGAGCGCATGCACGCCGCCCGCGACATGGCGTCGTAAATGGCCCCAAAACTCGTGGCGTCGGGGTTTTGTTCGAGTACGTGGCGAACAAACTCCAGTGCCAGTTTGTTGTTCACTAAAGCAAACTCCTTGTACCCGCGGTCAACCCCCATTCAGCCCCGCTCAACGGTACTATTTTACTATATTTTTTCTTTTTTTGGGAGACAAATCCAGCCATCAAACCTTAAAATTTTTAACGTTTTTAAGGTTCGGTAAAAGTAAATTTCCCCGTCGAGGTAGCCCTAATTATAGCATACTTTTTGTCTTTTCGGGTTTAAAATTAGCCCCGCTGACCTTAAAATTATCTCCCGCTGGTACAATATTCTCACCCTCTGTACCGCCATCTTGACAGCCACGTCCTGAAAATTTGTCCCAGGCCCGGCTCGCCCAGTTCGTTCGACATAATGGCCTCCAGCCGTTCATCCGGAACGCGGCGCGCCCGCTGAATTTGCCGCCTCTGCTTCCAGATGACCGGCAGATGGCGGATAAAGGCCGCGTAGCCTTTCAGCGACGCCAGCGGCTTCTTGTACACCAGGAAAAAGTAAAACTGCCCGTACAGTAAGGTTGGCAAATGCCTTAACCACAGCCGGGCCGGAATGCACTTGACCAGAATCGCCAGCCGGTTGCGGGTCACCAGGGTAACATACCAGGGACGGGGAATCCCCGCGCCCTTGCCCTGGTGCAGAACCCGCGCCGACGGCACGTAAAAACAGCGGTAGCCCAGCAGTTGTCCCCGCAGGCCCAGGTCCACGTCCTCCAGGTAGCTGATGAAATGTTCGTCAAAGCCGCCGGTCTCGTCCAGAAAGGTGCGGCGGTACAGCGCCGCACCGCCGCACGCCGAAAGTACCTCTGCCGGCGAGTCGTACGCCTCTGCCGGCTCCCTCAGCCCCCGCTTCCACGCCGAGCCGTACCAGCTAAAGCTGTCGCCCGCATCATCCACCAGGGCCGGGTTCTCCAGCGACAGCATTTTGGAGGCCAGCGCACCCACTTCCGGCGGACTGCTGTCCATCACCTGCACCAGGCTGGACAGCCAGTCCGGTTGGGGTTCGGTGTCTACATTGAGCAGGGCCACGTATTCCGACCGGCTGGCCCGGATGCCGGCGTTGACCGCCGCGGCAAATCCCCGGTTTTCGGCAAAAGCCAGCACCTGCACGTCGGGATAATTTTCCCGCACAAACACCACCGACCCGTCGGTGGAGCCGTTATCCACCATCACCACCTGAAAATCCTGGAACGTTTGCGCCCGCAGTCCGTCCAGACAGCCCTTCAGCCAGCGCCGGGTGTTCCAGGTAGGAATCACCACCGTCACCCGCGGCGAGTTTTCCATTATCTGCGCTCCACCACCAAAATATCCTGGTACGACACGCCATCGCCGCGCCCGCTCCAGGAGCCGTAAGCCACCGACTGCCGCAGTTTCAGGCCGGCGCGGGTCAGCATTTCCATAAAGACCGGTTCCTCGTAGGCCACGGCGGCTTCTGGCAACTGCCGGTCGCGCACAAAACAGCCGCCAACATCAAACCGAAAATCAATATCGCACTGACCGGCCTGGGCCAGTTTCTGCTGGGTTTCATTCAGCAAGAACGCCGTAATCAGCGCCCGGCCGCCAGGTTTGAGCAGGCGAGAAATCTCCTCCATATAGTGGTTCACATCGTCCGGAAGCATATGGGTGAATACGGAGGTTAAAAAGATAAAATCAAACCGGCTGGCCTCAAACGGAAATACATACTCCCGGCTCAGCAGTTGACCGGCTGGATTGTAGCGCTGGTTGAACAGGTCCATATGGATAAACCGAAAATGGGGAAACCGGGGTGAAATATGCTGTTGGCACCAGGCCACGGCCCGCGCCACCACGTCCATCCCGGTATATCCGCCGGGAGGCTGGAGATAGCCGGTCAACGGCAGGGCAATGCGACCGCACCCACAGCCAATCTCCAGCACCTGCTCGTCGGGCCGCAGGTCGACCAGCCGGATGAACAGTTCCAGAAATTCCCGCCCGGTCGCCGCGAAATCGGTGGGGCCAACATCCCGCAACCACAGCGGGGGCAGGTGCAGTTCCCCGGTCAGGGCACGCAGGGTCAGGTCGATGGGGACGGTCAGCGGAGTTGGGGCCGCCATCCGGTTTTGGGCCATCTGCAGTAATTTACGGAGCATGTCGACCTCCCAACACCGTGCGGTAGACGCGGGCAAACGATTCTATCATCCCCTGCACCGAAAAATCCCGCCCGCCAACATTGCGGGCCGCCGCGGCCAGCCGGTCGTACTGCTCTGCCAGCCGGTCTATCGCTTGGGCCACGGTCTCCGCCGTGACCCGCGGCACCGTTACCCCGCACTGCTTCTGGGCCACGTAGTCGGCCATCGGGATGGTCTGGCTGACAATCACCGGCTTGCCCGCGGCCAGCGACTCCACCAGCGAATGGGGGTAAGAGCGGATAACTTCCGGGATGGTCACCAGATTGACCACGGCGTGCGCCTGGGCCAGAATTTCATTAATGTCGACCTGCCGGTTGATAATCTCGACCTGCCTGCCGAGGCCCAGCCGCCGGACGCGGGCCTCCAGCTCCTCCACCAACAGGCCCCGCCAGACACAAATCAGCCGTACATACGGCCGCTGGCGGACGGCTTCCAGCAAAGCATCCACCCCTTTGATGCGGAACTGGGCCTTTGTCCACGGCGCAGAGGCAAACACCAGCCGCAGTTCCGGCCCCAACGGCTGGGGGGTGCATGTCACCCCGCCGGTGTCGATACCGGGGCGAACCAGGTAGCAGTTCTTCACCCCCCACTGCCGCAGTTTCTGCAAACTTCGCTCGTCAGACACGGTCACCGCGGCCAGGTGATTAAAGTAATGCTTTACCGGTTTGCGCCGGCCCACCCCACTGCTCACCGAATAGACCACCGGACGACGAAAAAAGTTTGCCACGGCAAAAGGAAAGGGGTCGGCATTGTACAGGTGGTGCAGGTCGACCGACTGCTCCCGCGCCCGAATCTGCCGGAGCCGGTGAAAGCCAAACAGCAAGCGGGGGATGTACACCGGCGAAGCAATATTGGGATTCAGGTAAACCAGGTCCCCCCCAAAATGCCGGCGCAGGAGGTCAATTTCCTGCAGAATGGCTTCGG
>RFJV01000089.1 GCA_003694775.1 Chloroflexota bacterium
CATAACCGGTTGGTCGCAGGTTCGAATCCTGCAGGGCCCACAGATGAACACCCGCTTGCCGGGTGTTTTTTGTTTCTGCGGCGGTTTTGCCTTTCGTTTCGGCCTGCTGTAAAATTTTGGAGATTGGAGAGGGTCTGTCCAAAATTTTTGGACAGACAGGGGGGTGCGGGGGGATTCCCCCCCGCGAAGCATCCAGCTCTGCTGGGCGAATCCCCCCAGGTGCGTCCAGAATTCCTAAAATTCTGGACGCACCCATTGGAGATTAGAGATTGGAGATTTTTCTGTGCCGCGGCAGTTGAACATTTTGATGCTTTCCCCCACCATGTTTTTTGCCGATTACGGCGCGCATGTGCGGATTCTGGAAGAAACCCTGGCCCTGCAGAAGCGCGGCCACCGGGTGACTATCCTGGCCTACCCCAACGGACGGGACATCGCCGGCATTTCGGTGCGCCGGTGCTGGGGCGTGCCGTTCAACTACCGGGTGATTGTCGGTTCTTCGCGGCACAAAATCTATCTCGACGTGCTTCTGGCAGGGATGACCCTTCTGCACGGCCTGCGCCACAGACCGGATATCATTCATGCCCATCTGCATGAGGGCGCGCTGATGGGGTGGGTGCTCAGCAAGCTGACCGGCGCGCCGCTGGTGTTCGATTTCCAGGGCAGTTTGACCTCGGAAATGATTGACCACAACTTCCTTTCTCCCAGCAGTCCCTTTTACCGCGTCCTGTACTGGCTGGAAACGCGGCTGGACCACGCCGCCGACGTGGTCCTCACCAGCACCGTGCACGCCTCGCGCCTGCTGATAGACCGCTTCCGTGTCCCCCCCACCCGCGTTGACCCCACCCCGGACTGCGTCAACGCCGATACCTTCAACCGGCAGAACTTTTCTGCCGCGGAAATAGACCGCCTCAAGGCAGAACTGGGCGTGCCGCCGGGCAAAAAGGTGATTGTCTACCTGGGTGTGCTGACCACCTACCAGGGCATCGACAAACTGCTGGAGGCGGTGGATATTCTGCGCCGCCAGCGGGATGATTTTCACCTGCTGTTGATGGGGTATCCGGGCGTGGTCCGCTACTCGCAAATGGCCCGGCAGATGGGCATTGACCACCTGGTGACGTTTACCGGCAAAATTCCGTACGAGGACGCGCCGCGCTACCTGGCCCTGGGCGACCTGGCCGCGGCGCCAAAACTATCGGCCACGGAGGGCAGTGGAAAAATCCTCAACTACATGGCTATGGGCCTGCCTACCGTGGCCTTCAGTTTGCCCGTTAGCCGCGAATTCCTGAGCGATGGCGGAATTTACGCCGCGGAAACCACCAGCCACTCTCTGGCCGACGCGCTCCGGCGAGCACTGGATATGACCGCCGAGGAAAGAACGCGGCTGGGACAGCACCTGCGCCAGCGGGTCATCCGGCACTACAACTGGGACCGGGCCGCGGAGCAGATAGAAGCCATCTACCACGCCCTGCTGTCTGGCGAACCCCTGCCTGTTCTCGCCGTACGCAAGGCCAGAATCCCCTGACCGGGCCGGCCTCACCCGGTCTGGCTCACGGGGATGGGGCGCTGTTCGTGCAGAGCGCGGGTCGCGGCCAGCGCCACAGCCAGCGTAGCCCGGCCATCAAAGCCGGTGACGGGCGGTGTTTCCCCCGCCAGCAGGCTGTCGACAAAGGCCTGCAGTTCGGTCACAAAGGCATCGGCGTAGCGAGCCGCGGTATCGGGGACCACGTCGTGCAGAACGCCCTGCCGGGTAAGCCAGTTGACCGGCGTACTGCGCAGGTAGCCCACGTGCAGAGCACCTTCCTCCCCGATAATTTCGACCCGCACATCGTGACCATAGCGGGTGGTGCGGCTGACAAACAGCGTTCCCAGTGCCCCGCCGTAAAACCGGAAGTCCACAACGGCATTGTCCACATCGCCCACCGCACCGATTGCCGGGTCTACCAGGGCCGCGCCTTCGGCATAGGCCCGACTGATTTCGTCGCCCATCAGCCAGCGGGCCAGGTACAAGTCATGGTAGCCCGCATCGGTGATAAGGCCGCCGCTGACCTGCGGGTCGGCAAAGGATGGTGGGGGCGGGTCCTGGTCGCCGGCAATGGCCCGGAAGACGATGGGCCGGCCAATATCGCCGGCATCAATGCGGGCCTTGGCGGCCTGGTATCCCCGGTCGAACTGGCGGACATGGCCCAGCATCAGCGACACCCCGCCCCGCTCCGCGGCTTCGATGGCCGCGTCGCAGTCGGCCAGGCTGAGGGCCAGTGGTTTTTCACAAAAGATATGGAGACCTGCCCCGGCACAGGCCCGGATATTTTCCAGATGGGCCGAAGTACTGCTGGCAATCACCACGGCATCAAGTTCTGGCCCTCGCTGGAGCAGGTCGGACAGGGTGGGGAATACCGGAATCTCGCCGCACGTGGCGCGCAGACGGGCGGCACGCGCCGGATTGGCCGTGGTCGCCGCGACCAGCTCCGCCCCTTGAACCCGATGGGCCAGATTGTCGGCATGCACCAGCCCGATACGCCCTGCCCCGATGACTGCCAGGCGTAATGGTTGCTTCATAACGCTTCTCCTTTGAAGAGTTTTCTACGTTTGACAGGGTTTAAGTGGGTTTGTTATACTTTGGATATGC
>RFJV01000090.1 GCA_003694775.1 Chloroflexota bacterium
CCTTTGAACTTGGTCCGGCCGGTGCTGTGGTGCATGGTATCGTCAACCCGGAAGAACTTTTCAAAAATCTTTTCGTGGTACTCCGGGTCAATGCCGATGCCGGTATCGGCGACCACCACTTCAACCACATCCCCCAGCTTTTCGTCCTGCGTCACCTGCCCGCTGACTTCCACTTTCCCGCCATCGGGGGTGTACTTGATGGCATTGCTGAGAAGATTTTCAAATGCCTGGACCAGCCGTGTACCGTCGGCTTCGACCACCGGCAGGTCATCCAGACCGCGGGTAGCAAAGGCGATGCGCCGGTTGTCCAGCGCTGAAAGGTAAGGGCTGACCGCCTCCTGAATCACCTCCGCCAGCCTGACCTGCCCCTTGAACAGCTTCACCACCCCCGTATCCACCTCGGTCACGTCGAACATCAGGTCGATGACGCTCTTCATCCGTTCACTGCCCTTGACCACCCCCTCAATCAGGGTTTTGATGTATTCGGGATTCTTCAGGTCGTTTTCGGTAATATCCAACAGCATTTGGGAGTAGCCGTGAATCTGGGTCAGGGGGGTGCGCAGTTCGTGGGAGGCAATGGAAAGAAAGTCGCCTTTGGTTTCATCCACAAAAGCCAACTGCTGGCTGAGCTGGCCGACCTCCTGGTTCACCAGGGCCAACTGCTCAAAGAGCCGGGCGCTGTCCATTGCCAGCGCAGTCTGGTCGGCCAGGGTTTCCATCAGCTCCAGGTCTTCTTCGTAGTACGCGGTGCCCTGGGTTTGCGGGCCAAAGGCCAGCAGACCCACAAATTCAAGCTGGCGCATAATGGGGACAAAAATCTCCATCCCCAAGGATTCCAGCCAGGCTTTTTCTTCCGGCAGGAGGTTGCGAAAGTCGGGCAGAACGTCAATATCATACATGCTGACATGCTTGTGCCCGCGGCGGAAGTAGTCCAGGAAGGGGCTGTCCGGCGGAAACTTGCCGTTGCTCAGGTTCTCCACCCCCACCGACGACAGAGGCCGCAGTTCCACGTCACCGGTTCCCTGCCGCTCGTTGACAAACACAATCCCTTTTTCCAGCCCCAGCGTTTCAATCATCAGGCTGATGACCGTATCCCCCAGCCGCTGAATGTCCAGCGCGGTGCTCAGGCGCTCGCTGTAATGCTTAATCATCGCCTGCTGGTCGGGGGTCTGTTTGCCAAAAATCAGCCGGCTGAATATCTTACCGGTGTACCGCCACAGCGGCGGAGCCAGATTGGCCATAATGATGGCAATGATGACCGCCCACAGCAGAACAACTGCCGGCGGCATACCCCACCGGACCACGGCCACAATCATTGCCGCGCCCAGCAGAAAGACGGCCGCCAGCGCACCCATAATACTGACATAATGCAGAACCCGCCCCATCAATCGGCCCAGGTTGGGAGTGTGGTGGCGCAGAACCACATAGGCGGCCAGCAGGCTCCCCGACAGCAGGAAAATCAGCCCCAGCCAGTTCCACTGCACCAGACCGGCAATAAAGACAACAGCACTGCCTCCCAGCAGAAGGGTAGCAATGAGCCAGTACCGCAGGCGGTTGAGATGCTGAACGCTTTTTCTGTGTCTAAAGTCAACCAGGGTGGCTATCAGGGCTGTTGCCAGCGCCGCCGCGGTAATGCCGGCGTTGGACCAGTAGGCCAGTGTCTGAGGGGGCAGACTGATGATAGCCGCAGTTTTTTGCCCCCACTGCTGAATATCAAAGTTAACCAGTACGGCCCCTGCGGTTATCAGCAGGCCCAGAACCCAGAAAATCCCCAAAGTCAGGGGCTTGCGCCGCAGAAAGCTCAGGGTTAAACCGGCATACAAGACAGAAACAACTGCCGCCGATATCCCCAGCAAATCTTCGGCTATCATCCCCGGCAGAGACCCGACAACGGCCCACTGCAGAAGAAGCAGAATGGAAAAGATCAGTCCGCCAACTGCAAAAAACAGCAGATGGATGTTTGCTCCTTCCCGCGAAGGCAGGCGCATCACCGTAGATATAACCACCAGACTGAACATGATGGCCGTTATCAAAGTAAGGATGGCTTCCAGTGATGTCATTCAGTATGGCTCCTGGATAAGGGACTACCTGAATTGTAACATACATTGAACGGTTCGTACAATTATTTGGGCGGATTCACCGCCTGCCCTTTTGGCACCAGTCGGGTGACCCCCAACAGAGGGCGACCGCTCCGCTCATAGAACGCGGCGGCAATATCCTCCTCCAGTCCCAGAGGGCGGTACAGAGCCTTGAATTCCGCGCTCCGGTCGAAAATAATCTCATCCGGGGCGCGCCACAGGTAAAGCGTTTCCGGCTGGTGGACAAACGGCTGGAGCTGGTCGACCAGCGTTTGCCGCGGCTGCCAGTCGTAGCCAAAGATTTCCACCGGCGTGACCTGCCCGCCGGTCAGATACGTTACCGGCGCCGACAGTCCCCAATCCATTGCCACCACCGTGCCGGCGGCATTCTGGCCCAACCACTGGCTGAGCTTGTAGATGGCGTCGGAATGGGTGCTCAGCCCCCCGCTGACCGCCAGACTGCGGTGATACCGCCACCCACTGACCCCGTTGGTCAGTACGACCAGGCCGACGGCCAGTGCCAGCAGAAGGCGGGCCGGTTCGGGGCGCCGGGCCTGCCGCACCAGCCGCCATCCGGCTGCGCTCACCGCCACCGCCGGCCAGGGCATCAGAATGGCGTAGTGGGTCACCCACAGCGCCGACACCGTAGCCACGCTGAACAAAACCACCAGTCCGGGCACAATAAACGGAAACAGGGTGCTTTGCAGGCCAGGGGAGCCAGAGTGCTTTCGTGTAGAGGTAAACACCGTGAGCAGAAGTACACCCCCAAAGACCAGCGGCGGCCAGGGATTGCTGACCACTTCACCCAGGTACCACAGGTGACCGCCGTTCAGGAGGATGATGAACTGCTGGAGGCGTTCCCACAAGTTGGGCAGTATCGCCAGGTTGTTTACCCC
>RFJV01000541.1 GCA_003694775.1 Chloroflexota bacterium
GGGTTGTTGACATCCACCAGGTAGCCGTTGACCCCCTCTTTGACCAGCTGGTCCAGGCCAGAGGCGCGGGTGGCGACCACCGGCAGGCCGCAGGCCATTGCCTCCAGCACGGTGTTGGGCATGCCCTCCCAGGTGGTGGCGGTGACAAACAGGTCGGCCTGGCGGTAGCGCTCCACGATGCTGTCCCGGTCTACCCAGCCCAGGAAGCGGACGTGGCGGGTCAGCCCCCGCTCCACGGCCAGCCGTTCCAGCGAAGCCCGGCGCTCGCCGTCGCCGACCAGCTGGAGTTCAAAATTGTCGATGCCCTGCTCCTTGAGCCGGGCCGCGGCTTCCAGCAGGGTTTCGACATTCTTGAAGGCATTGAACCGGCCCACGAACAGCAGGCGCACCGGGCCGTCGTGCTGGCGTTTTCGGGGCGGGGTAAAAATCGACAGCTCGATGGCGTTGGGAATCACCTCGATGGGCAGGTCGGGCGCGGTTTCGCGGGCATAGGAACGCAGGCCGTTAGACACCGCCACCAGCGCGTCGGCATCGCGCCAGAGCCAGCGGATGAAGGGCCGCAGAATTTTGTAATGTTTGGCAAACCGCTTGACCTCCTCGGATGGCACGTCGGCCCCGCGCAGGGAGATGATGTAGGGCAGGCCGTACACCCGTTTCAGCGCCCAGCCGATGGGGCCGTCGGGGATGCCGAAGAAGATGTGCACCACGTCGGGTTTGAACTCCCGCACCTGCCACAGGCTGTACCAGAGGCCGCTCAGCAGGAAGGTGCCCATCTCAAAGGTAGAGCAGTATTCCTGCCGCTGGCGCAGAACCGGCACCCGCTGAACCTCTACGCCGTCGATGAATTCTACCGGCTTCAATCCCCGGATGGGGTTGGTCAGCTCCCAGGTCAGGCCGGTATGGCGGAGGATAAAGCCGGTCAGCAGAAGGAGAGTGCCCAGGATGGTAAAGCCGTGGTCGCTGAGGTCCTCGTTAAAGGCAAACTTGGCGTAAATCAGGTACACCCAGAAGCCCAGCCCCAGCAGGAGGCTCAGGTTGCCGGACAGGGTGTAAAGCTGGGTTGGCCGGCTGGTGATGACCCGCACGGTATGGCCCATTTCGACCAGACTGGCCGCGATTTTCTGGCTGGCCTTGCCGCCGCCAGCGCCGATAGGTGGAAATTCGTAATTGACAATGAGAATACGCATACCCGCATTTTAACCGAAATGGGGGCAAACGGAAAAATCCGGCGACCATCAATGGACCAGACGGTCGCCGGATTGGAGGCAGGATTTACCGGGCGGGGACTGCCGGGCGCGAGGCCGAAGGTCGGGGCCGGTCCGGGGCCGGCCTGTCCGGTTGACCGGCAAGCTGGCGGAGCAGTTTTTCCGCCGACGTGACGCCGTAGTTCAAATGCGCCACCGCCCCCGACGGGTCGAGCACCACAGTGGTGGGCAGGGTCAGCACCTTGTACCGGGCGGCCAGCTCCGGCTGGTCGGTGACGCTGACCGTCTGCACCCGCACGGCATCTCCCAACCGGGCCTGCACCTGGGCCACAATCGGTGTTTGCTGGTGCTTGCAGGCAGAACAGTAGTCGGCGGTAAAGTAGAGCAGAGTGGGCTTACCGGTAGGTTCGCCGGCCGGGCGGATGGATTGCCGGAGACGGTTTTTGTACCCGTACCAGACCAGCCAGCCCAGTCCCAGCCCGGCAAAGATGAACAGGCTCAGCAGAAGACGTTCGGTCATCGGTCAGCTCCGTTTGGGGTGGGGGAGCAATCCCACCCGGTCTAGCTGGTAGTAGACAAAGCATCCGGCGCAGAAGCCAAAAAAGAGATTGATGGCGGCCAGGACAATCACAATCCAGGCCAGGCTCCAGCCGGTCAGCGGGGCCTGGAGCACCAGCAGGGCGGCGGCACTGGCCAGCAAAAACAGCGCCCCAACGCCCTGGGCAAAACGGTGCGGCGCAGGGTCATCGTTGATGACGTTGGGCCGCAGGAGACCGGCAGGTCGCAGAATCTTCAGGTAGACCTGCCTGAACAGCGCCGCCCCCGGCCAGATGGTGCCTACGGCCAGCACCAGGCCCACAAAAAGCACCAGGTAAGGCTGGTCCAGCAGAAAGGCCAGCAGGGTCAGGGTAATCAGCGAGGCTTGATTGAATTTAATGGCGGTTGTATCAACCTTGTGCATTGTTGACCTCCAGTGATGAAAAATAAAAACGGCCCACCGGGGTCACCCGATGGGCCGCTGTCCGTACAGATAAAATAAGACCGTTACGGAGACCAGCAAACCGCGCCGCGTCGAGCTACCCCGGTGCTGTCGAGGCGACAGCCGCAGGAACAGCAACAGACCGCGCAGATGGCGGGGCTGGCAGTCAGCAGGGTATGGACGGCGGGCTTCTGGAAACGGTTCATATTATCAGTTAAATTTATTGATGATACAAAGAAATAGTTATGATTGACGGTATTTTAACCAGAGAAAGAAAAAAAGCAAAAATAGCTGGGGAGTTTGAGAGTTTGGGAATTGGGGGGCGCGGGCTAATCTGGCCTGCCGTCCTTCCACCGTTCGCCCTCCGCTGTCATCCTGATTATCAGGCCGGCCAGGAGAGCCGTTCGGGGGGCGATACTGCTCAGGCGGATGTATTCGTCCGGGCTGTGGTCCAGCCCACCGACTGGACCCAGGCCGTCGAGGGTGGGGATGCCTTCAGCGGAGGCCAGGCAGGCATCGGACGCGCCGCCGGTAGCTGTACTGCGCAGGGTAAAACCCAGCTCGCGGGCCACGGCGCAGGCCGCGGCTTCCAGGGCCGCGGTTTCCGGGGTGCGCTCCATCGGCGGGAAAGCGGAGCTTTCCTCCAGGGTTATTTTGACCTGCACACCCGGAACCGGCGGGTCGGCCAGCAGTTGGCGGAGGGCGGCTTCTGCCTCGTCCATATCCTGCCGGCTGAAGCCGCGCAGGTCAACACGGGCTTTCGCATAGTCAGCGACTATGCTGGGATAGTCACCGCCGCCGTGGATGTAGCCGGTATTCAGCGTGACCCCCGGACGCAGGCCGTTCAGCCGGTCGATGGTGGTCACCAGGCCGGCCAGGGCCAGCACGGCACTGCGGCCTTTTTCCGGCTCTACACCGGCGTGGGCCGCCTTACCAAACACCTCGATGGTGTACCAGCGCACCCCTTTCCGGGCCGATACGATGTCGCCGTTTTCGCGGGCCGCTTCCAGCACCAGCACGGCATCGGCTTCGCGGCTGGCAGCGCGGATTAAGTCGGTGGAAAAGCGGGGGTCGGTTTCTTCATCGGACACGGCCAGATAGGCAATCTCGCCAAAGCCATCGAAGCCGACGGCCTGCAGAGCACGGACGGCATAGATGCCGCTGAGCAGACCGGCTTTCATGTCGCACGTGCCGGGACCCAGCACTTTATCGCCCTGGATGGTCATCGGGCGGCGGGCGGCAGTTCCCACCGGGTACACAGTATCGGTATGCCCGACCAGCAGGATGCGGCCCTGTCCCCGACCTTTGAGCTTTGCCAGCAGGTTGTCCCCGGCTTCTGGCTGGGGGTAGCGGGACACGGTGAAGCCGGTCTGAACCAGCAGGCCGGTCAGCCGGTCGTTGACCGCGTCGACGCCGGCTTTGTACTGACTGCCGGAATCGATAGCCACCAGGCTTTGCAGGTCGGCCAGGTAAGAATCCAGACAGTTTTCCAGGTAGCGTAGAATGGCTTGGTATGTCATTGACCCTCCGGATGATAGATTCAGGCTGGTAACGTTGTCTGAAACCGGCAGTTATGTTAGAATAGCGATGGTTTCCGCTGGTCGTATCTTATCATCAACCGCGGTCCAGGCCAAACTCAGCGGGCCGGGGGATGGGAAATTCTATGGAGAAAAGCGAGGTTCTGCGGATAATTGAGTCGGCGTGGGCGCAGAAGCGGGCCCCCGACTTTCGCCGCGCCGATTTGAGCCGGCTGGACCTGCGGCAGGTCAATCTGCGGCGGGCCAACCTCAATGAAGCAGACCTGTTTGCGGCGGACCTGCGGGAGGCAGTGCTGAACAACGCCAGCTTGATTTTTGCCAACCTGATGAAGGCCAAACTGCAGGGGGCGGACCTTTCACACGCCAATATGGTGTTTGCCAGCCTCCACCTGGCCGATTTGACCGCCGCGGAAATGAGTGAGGTCAACTTGAGCGCGGCAGACCTGCTGGGGGCCACTCTGCATCAGGCCCGCTTGTTCGGGGCAACGCTGGCAGAGGCCAATTTGAGCGAGGTGGTGCTGTCGGAAGCGATTCTGAAGCGGGCCGTTCTGACTGAATCCAACCTGACCGGCGCGGTACTGGCCGGCGCGGTGCTGTCCGGAGCCAGCTTGAAGTACGCCGTACTGGCGGGCGCCGACCTGTCGGAGGCGGATTTGTCGGAGGCAGCCCTGACCGGCGCGGACCTGACCGGTGCTCGCCTGTCTGGGGCGGTGTACAACGAGGCCACGCGCTGGGATGCGGGGGTCAATCCGGCCGGTCTGGGGGCAAAAAAGTCCCGGCGGTGGTTTTTGTTTTAGCAAGGTAGCAGGGTAGCAGGGGGGCTGAACCGGCAGTCCGGTGACAGAGGAAATTATCGGCGGCAAATACCCGCCGTTTTTTGTTGCCTGTTTCCCGGATGCGTTTCATTTTTTAGATTACCGGAGCCGTCCACGAAATTTTCACGAATACACGAATACACGACCTGTTCCCGCCAGGGGGACGGACAGCTTGTAGCCTGTAGAGGCGAAATTATTCGCCTCCACGGAATCCGGCCAACAGTCTGCTTCAGCAGACTTGTCATAACAGCCTGAATTTCAATTCAAGGCTGACCCGGCAAAATATCCGTCAAAA
>RFJV01000542.1 GCA_003694775.1 Chloroflexota bacterium
ACCGCGGTGCGGCTCTTGCCGACCCGCTCGGCCACGGCCTCCTGGGTCAGACCGAATTCCTGCATCAGGTGGGCATAGGCTTCGGCCTCTTCCAGGGGATTCAGGTCGGCGCGCTGGATATTTTCTACCAGAGCCAGCTCCAGCATCTGCTGGGGCGTGGTTTCCTTGATGATGACCGGCACGGTTGCCAGCCCGGCCAGCTTGCAGGCCCGCCAGCGCCGCTCCCCGGCAATGAGCTGGTACGAGTCCGGGCCGGTGCGGGTAACTACCAGCGGCTGAATCAGGCCGTGTTCGGCGATGGATTGGGCCAGCTCCTGCAGGGCTTCCGGGTCCATCACCTGCCGCGGCTGGCGAGGGTTGGGCGAAATGCTGTTGACCGGAACCTCGGTCGGCCCGCCGCCGCTTTCTGCCGGCCCTCTGGTCTGACCGGGCGGAGACGGCGGAATGAGCGCACCTAAACCTTTGCCTAGCCCTCGCTTTTTGGTCATTGTGACTTACCTTCCCAGACGTTGGTGTACGGGTGCGGCTGTTTCCCCTGAAGCATCCGGCGGACCCGCACCAGCAGTTCTTCGGTCAGGGCCTGGTAGGCCCGGCTTCCCGGCGAACCGGGGGCGTAGGCCAGAATGTCTTCGCCGTAGCTGGGCGCTTCGCTCAGACGCACGTTGCGGGGAATGATGGTCTTGAAAATCTGTTCGGGAAAATGGGACTTCACCTCGTTGACCACGTCTGCCGCCAGGTTGGTACGGCCATCGTACATGGTCATCACTACTCCGGCAATCTCCAGGCCCGGATTCAGGCTTTCCCGAACCAGGTTGATGGTGTAGACAAGCTGGCTCAACCCTTCCAGGGGCAGGTACTCGCACTGCACCGGTATGATGACCCCCTGGGAGGCGGTCAGCGCGTTGACGGTCAGCAGTCCCAGGCTGGGCGGGGTGTCGATAAAGATGAAATCGTAATCCGGCAGAACAGCCTGCAGGGTCTTTTTGAGTACGGTTTCGCGGGCCAGCCACTGCACCAGTTCAACTTCTGCCGCGGCCAGTTCCGGCGCGGAAGGGGCAACAAACAACCGTTCCCGGCGGGTCGGGCGGATGATGTCGGGCAGAGGGGTCTGGTTGACCAGCGCGTCGTACAGCGACAGGTCATCCTCGGCCAGCTTGATACCCAGGCTGGAAGAGGCATTGGCCTGCGGGTCCGCGTCGATGATGAGGACGCGGGCCTTGCGGGCCGCCAGAAACGCGGCCAGGTTGACCACGGTGGTGGTTTTTCCGACGCCGCCTTTCTGGTTGGCAACACTGTAGATAAACGGAGATTGCGGTGACATTAAAATGGTGTCGTCAATTGGGTTGGTTTGGAAATGGTTCATATTGGACTATCTCATTTTAACACCACTTGCCGGGATAAACAAGGAGTGATGGGGAAATGAAATGCCGTCAAGGGAGCAGTATTTTTCCCTGGACGGCATTTCGGCTGGGGCACGCATGGGCGATGCACTTACAAAGCGCGCCGCACATAGACTACTTGGGAATGATGGTCACTTTGCGGTTTTCGTCACTGCCAACGCTCTTGGTGTAGACCGCGGGATGGTCTTTCAGGGCCAGGTGAATAATGCGCCGCTCGTAGGCGGGCATGGCTTCCAGCACGACCCGCCGTTTGTTGGCGACGGCCCGCTCGGCCATCCGTTCCGCCAGGCGGCGCAGAGATTGGTGCCGGCGGATGCGGTACGATTCCACATCCACAATGACCGGCTGCCAGCTTCCCATCTCTTTGCTGACCATCAGCCGCAGAATGTACTGCAGGGCACGCAGGGTTTGGCTTTGCCGGCCAATCAAAATGCCCAGGTCCCGGCCCGTAATATCGAGCACCAGCGGGGCTTCTTCATTTCCTTCTACCAGTTCCGGGGCAGATTTGACCTTGATTTCGGCCTTGATGCCCATGTAGCGAAGCAGGGCCCCCAAATGCCGGCGGGCCACCTCTTCAACCGGGGTGGTTGCGGGCGGTGCTTCCGCAGGTTGGTTGTCGGCGGGCGGTTGGGGCGGGGCTTTCTGCTCCGCTTGCTCTGCTGATGGCCGGGAACGGGGGGTCAGCCGGACCACGGCATCCTCGGCCCCAATGCCGAATACGCCCCGCTTCCCTTCTTTGATAACTTCAATATCCACCTGGTCTCGACGAAGCTGTAGTTGGGCCAATCCCTGTTCTATGGCTTCGTCAACCGTTTTAGCGCTTACGTCTAGACTTTTTACGTTTTGGTTTGACATTTTGTTCCTTCTTTGCTTCCTTCTCTTCTGAGACTGTGTCGGAGACGGTTGAAGATGAATTGGCGGGAACCGTCGCGGTTGAAGCACCCACTGCCGCTCCGGCAGTTGCTGGTTTAGCGAATTCGGTCTTGGTGAAGTACTGCTGGGCCATCGCCAGGATGTTGCTGGTAAACCAGTAGAGGGTCAGGCCGGAGGGAACAATCAGGGCAAAATAGCCAAACATCAGCGGCATGAACTTCATCACCGACTGCATCGATTGCTGTTGCGGGTCACTGCTGGGCGGGGTCATCATCTTCTGCATGTAGAGCTGGGAGACCACCAGCAGGACCGGCAGAACCAGGTAAGCCAGGGCCGGCCCCCAGCCAATGGGCGGTGCGCCGTTAACAAACGGGTACAGCCAACTGCTCAATCCCTGTCCGTAGTCGGAGACCGGGCCGGCCAGGCTGGGAATCCAGAAAAAGCCTTCTTTCAGCAGGCCCTCTCGCGAGAGCTGAAGTAAACTGCGGTACAGGGCAAACCAGATGGGCATCTGCACCAGCATCGGCAAACATCCACCCAGCGGGTTGACGCCGTATTCCTTGTACAGCCGCATCTGTTCCTGGGCCAGCTTTTCCCGGTCGTTCTTGTATTTGTCCTGCAGTTCTTTCATCTTCGGCTGGAGTTCCTGCATAGCCTTGGATGACTTGATTTGCTGGACGTTCAGCGGGAAGGTAATCAGCCGCACCAGGACGGTAAAGAGGATGATGGCGAAACCAAAGGAGTACGGAACTCCAACGCCTCTTAACAACCGGTCCAGTGAAACCAGGATAACGGCCAGGTAGTTAACAAACCGGCCCCACAGTCCCAGTTCCGGGGTTTTTGTCTGCACCGACGCGCCGGCCTGCAGTTCCGTGCCGCCCACTTGCAGAACGGCCACATTGTTGAACGTCTGGTCCGGGTCGGAGGTGGAAGGCGGGATGACGCTGTAGATGATGCGGGCTTCTGCTCCACCGGCCAGCGTACCAGACCAGAACAGCGTATTTTCCTCGGCAGAGGCTTCGCCGATGGTGGCGGAGATAGTGCGGGTTTGAAGCACCAGCCCTTCCGGCACGGCATCGGTGAGAGTGGGGTTGATGGCTTCCGCGCCGGTGTTCCGGATGGTCACCGTATAGCTGACCACCTCACCCAGGGCCACCACATCTTTGCTGGCGGTCTTGGTCAGGGTGATGTTATCGGTTTGGGCGGTTTGGGCCAAATCGGGGGAAACCGGGGGAGGGGCCGCGGTTGCCGGACGGCTCAGCACGGCGAAGGCGATAAACCCCAGAATAGCCAACGGGACAATTAACGATTTAATAATTTGGACGCGCAATCTTTTATTTTCCTCCTGAAACAAGCCCGTTTGGGCCGGGAATTATCATTTTAGAGCAGTCAGGCCGGGCTGACCTTTACGGAACCGGGTCGTAGCCGCCGGGGTTGAAGGGATGACAGCGGCTGATGCGTTTGACTGCCAGCCAGCCACCCTTCAGCAAACCGTATTTTTCTATGGCCTGGTAGCTGTAATGGGAGCAGGTGGGGTAAAAGCGACAGCTTGGCGGCAGTGCCGGAGAAATGAGCTTTTGATAAAATCGAATCAACGCCAAAGCGATATATTTCATTGTTCTACCCTGTACCGATTACGTTCAACCGTCTGCACCAGATTTGCCTTGTTCAGCAGGCGGTCAATCCACCGCTCAATTTCCTGGTACGAAGCTTCGGCGATAGGCTGGCGGGCAATCAGTATCACATCAAAGCCCGGCTTGATAACCGGTATGCGCTGGCGGACGGCCTCACGCATACGCCGCTTAATCTTGTTCCGTCGAACTGCCTTACCGATACGTTTGCTGACTACAAATCCAAACCGGCTGTGCTCTAACTCATTTTGTACAAATGCCAGCACCATTAACGGGCTGGCATAGAATTGACCGTCGCGCCGCACTCGTTGAAAATCGGTACTGCGGCGTAGCCGGTATTGCCTTCGCATAGGACAACGGGGACGCGACCACAGGCAGTAGGAGACAGCCAACGTCCATTTCTCATCAATCTCCTACTGCCTGTGAGCCTCGTTCAGTCTGCATTCCAGTTGGTGCGCTTGGGATGGGTCCTCTGGACAGCCAGAACCTTGCGACCATGTGCCCGCCGGGCCTTCAAAACTCTGCGGCCAGTTCGAGTTGCCATTCGAGCACGAAAACCGTGTACACGGGCGCGACGTCGGCGTTTGGGTTGGTAGGTCCGTTTAGGCATGCTCTTATAACCTCTATCTCAAAAATTTAATGGACAAGAAATTATACCTGTATGACAACCGATTGGCAAAAATACGGGTATGGCGTAAACAGAGGAAAACGCGGGCGCCGCCGAAGAATCACCGGTAAAATCGGCTGTTTTATCATTTTATTTTAATCTTTTTGCGCTATATTGAAACTGCACTGCTAAAACAGTGCATCCCCTCCCTCCTTCAGAAAAACCCGCGTAGTGGCAGCGCGGGTTTTTCCCTTTTAAAACCCCTACAGGATTTTCACTATCACCGGCGCTTCTTTCCACAGTTCTTCCAACTGGTAATAGGCTCTCTGGGCGGGAGAAAATACGTGCACAATCACCGACCCAAAATCGACCAGCATCCAGCCGGATTCCGGTGTGCCTTCTACTACCGCGATTTGGGTACCGGCTTTTTTCAGCTCCTCTACCAGTTCATCAACGATTGCCTGAATTTGCCGGGTGGAGGAGCCATCGCACAGAATAAAGTAATCTGCCAGGAGGGTGACATCCCGCATGTCCAGCATCAGCACGTTGGACGCTTTTTTCCCCACAATAATATCGACCGCGGCATGGGCCAATTCGTTTGCTTCCAGTGTTGTACCTCCCTTAAAAAGGATGAAGGCGGAGGACGGAAGGGTGAAGCTCTATCCGTCGGCTCCCCTAACGCCTTATCTCCTAAAGCTTCAATCGCCAAATTTTCCCTTGTGCCGGGGACAGGCAACCATCGTTGGCAGGCGGACCGCCGCAGAGCGCTGTTTGCCCCTTGCTTCAAATGTTATCACAGCTTGGCGTTGTCGCCAAAAATTTGTCTGCAGGATGGATGGGGGTCAGGAAGAAGTATCCGCCGGGCCGGTGAGGGCGGCACTGACCAGCGGGGTGTAGATAGGCCCGGCAGGTTTCAGGTCGCTCTGGATGAGGTGGATGCCCCGCACCGGCAGGTCGGCCAGACGACCGACACGGGGTTGAAACTGCTGGAGGGCTTCGCTCAACGGCCCCATCCGGCGGGAGGGGAGGCCCTTTTTCACCCGTCCGATGGTCAGGTGGGGGGCATAGGGCCGCGCTTCTGGCTGGTAGTTGATGATGCTCAGCCGTTCTCCCAGGTCGCGGTGCAGGGCGGTCAGCCGGTTGACCGCGCCGGCAACCCCTACCCACACAATCCGGGGGCGGTG
The DNA here is from genome assembly GCA_003694775.1 of Chloroflexota bacterium. Taxonomy (GTDB): domain Bacteria; phylum Chloroflexota; class Anaerolineae; order 4572-78; family J111; genus J111. Next base: position 5,696 of record RFJV01000542.1, read on the forward strand.
CATATTGGGAAAACAGCCCAGCCCGGTCAGCGACAGGGTAAACGGGGATACCTGCCCGGCCGCGGCCCGGAGCGCCTCGCCAAGCGGGTCAACCGCTTCTGCAGGAATGTCGCCCAGAAAGTGGAGCGTCAGGTGGATGTTCCGGGCCGGCGTCCAGCGGACGCTGTCCGGCGGGACAGCCGCTTTTAACTGCTGTTGCAGAGCGGTTAAAGCCGCCGCGGCTTCGGCGGGCAGTTCTATGGCAATGAAAGTGCGGATGGTTTTCATCGGCTTTGTCCTTTTTTACGGATGACTCCCCAGCGCAGGGTTTGAAACAGCTCCAGCAGACGGTTGTGCACGTACCAGAATACAAACGGTAACTGCCGGGCGGAGATGCTGCCGCGCAGGAGGGTTATCATTTCGACCAGCGGAGCAGAGGCCGACCGGGCCGCGGCGACGGCGCTTTCGCTGGCCTGCCGGTATTGGACAAGGGTGAACGGGCCGGCCTGGAGAAGAGGGCGCAGGTTTGCCGCGGCCTGGGCGAGCGGTGGAGAGATGTCGCGGCAGACCTGCGCGGCCCGGCGCAGAATCTCCTGCTGGTCCGCGGTCAGGCTGTCGGGCAGGAGCACCGCGGGGGCAGAGGCCGCGGCCAGGCCGGTTTCCGGGGCGTGCTGGCCCAGAATGGCCGCCAGTCCCTCTTCCAGACCACTGATGGCCTGTGTGGCCCGGCGCAGGGCCTGGTCGGCTTCCTGGAGACCGCGGCGGGCTTCGGCCAGGGTACGCGTGATGGGCGCGTCCCCTGCCTGCGGCGACGGTCTGGTCCCGGTGGCCGGTCCAGAGGGGGTGAGGCTCTGGGCCAGCCGCTCCGCCTGCTGACTGCACCGCTCCAGGGCGGCCAACTGGCCGGTCAGCAAGGCCGTCAGGTGCTGGCGGGCCGGACTGCTCAGGGCCGCGTCCGGGCCGGTGGTCAGCAGGTACAGGTCGGTTTGGCCGGCGGTATCTGCCTGCCGGTACGGGCCGCGGATGGTTTTGCCGCGCTGTTTGACATCCGGGGCCGGCTGGACCGTGCCGTCGGCCAACAGCCGCCAGACGGTCCATCGTTTTTCTGCAGACACAGAAATCTTGAACGAGGTATCGCTTGCGGCGGTCAGGGTGATGCATTCCTCTCCGGCGATGGACAGCATACCGTTGAGGGAGGCGGCGGTGGGATAGCGCGCCGGCCACAGCCGGAGACGGGCCTGGTAGAAGGCCGGTTTCAGGGAGCCGTCGCTTTCGATGGGGGCCTGCCCGGCCCAGACCGGCCCCTGACCCAGTTCTGGCGTGTCGGGGTCGGCCTGGATGGGGTGCTGGAGGCGGACGATGCCGGATGGTCTTTGCGGCAGGGTGGCGGGGTCGGTGAGGGAGCAGGGGGTAATGGGGGGATGGCCTGCGGGCGGGGTCTGCTCCGAAGGATAGAGGGGGCCTTGCCAGCCGGCTTCGGTGAGAATTTTCGCATAGCGAGTGAGGGTGGTCTGCTGGAGGTCGTGCAGAAAGTTCCGGGCGTCGCGGGCCGCGGGGTGGTCGCCGGTGGGCCAGTCAGCCGGAAAGTCTACCCGGCTGAAGCTGGTATAGCCGGCCTGGTAGGCGGCGTTGAGCGCGTCGAGCGAGGAGTACTGCTGTCTCAGCCATACGGGCCAGCGGACGCGGGTAATGGCGTCGGAAAGACGGTCCGGCGGCGGGTCAGCCGGCTGGTTGTTGAGCACCAGGGCGGCGATGGAGCCGTCGGGGGTCTGGTAAGCCGCCAGTTCCGGCCCGATGGTTTTGAGCCACGCTTCGGCAACGGGGTGCAGGCTGGCTTCAAAGAGGCCGGTTTCTTCCACAACCCAGGGGGGGAGGCCGTGGGTGAGGACGCCCTGGTGGCAGAACGGCCCCAGGTTGAGCAGGCAGGGCAGGTTGAAGGTCTGGCAGAGACGGAGCAGGCCCATCAGGTCGCGGCGGGCGTCGGTGGTGCCGTTCAGGTCGATGGTCTTGGGCGCGGTTTGATGCCAGCGCCAGACCACCGATACGGTGACGGCATTGACCCCCAACTGGCACAGACGGGTGAGCATAAATTCCCACTTGTGTCTGGGCAGGCGGAAGTAGTCAAAATCTGCCGCCAGCAGTGGTGGGGACGCCAGATTGTCCGGCATGGTTCGACCTCCTGAAAAGGATGAGGGATGAAGGATGAAGGTTAAAGGTTAAAGGTTGAAGGTTAATCTCCAATCGCTGCTCTCCACCCCGGTGATGTCGCGCAGGCTGTGGATAACCCGGTGGGCACTGCTGAAGTCCATGCCGCGGGTGACGGTGTTTGGCACGGCAATGACGGTCATCCCCGCGGCTCTGGCGGCGGAAACACCCACGTGCGAGTCTTCAAAGACCAGGCAGGCTTCGGGCGGGGTGTTCAGCCGTTGGGCGGCCAGGAGGAAGACATCGGGCGCGGGTTTGTTGCGGCGTACCTCTTCGCCGCTGGCAATGGCCTCAAAGAAGGGCGCGAGCTGGAAGCGGGTCAGCCAGCGGTTAATCCAGGACCGGTCGGAGGCCGAGGCCAGGCCCAGCCGGTATCCCGCGGCCTGGAAGTGGGTCAGCGCTTCGATGGCGCCGTCCATCAGGGTGACGTGCTGAAGGGTTTGGGGCCACAGCTCCTGCAGTCGCCGGCGCAGGCCGGCGCGGGTGAGGCCGTTGTTCTGGACAGCCAGCAGTTCGTCGAACAGGCAGTCGTAGCCGTCGATGATGCCGACCACGCACTCGGCCCAGCGGTCCAGGCTGAGCGGCACGCCGATTTCCTCAAAGAGGATGCGGCAGGCTTCGTAGTCGGCGGTTTCGGTGTCTATGAGGGTGCCGTCGAGGTCAAAAATAACAGCCTGGATGGATTCTGGCATAGGATGATGCTCTAACTCCCCAACTATTTCAATGATGAGCCGGTCGGACGACCTGGCGGGTGGATTTTTTGAGCCTCAGGGTCAGGCACGTCCCGCCGTTGACCGGGTCGCTCTGGATGCTGAGGGACGCGCCAAGCTGGGCGGCCCGTTTTTTGATATTCGCCAGCCCCCGGTGTCCGGGCACAATGTGCCGGGGGACGGTAAACCCGATGCCATCATCCTGAACCACCAGCTTGATGTAGCCGTCCTGGTGGGTCAGGCTCAGGTTGACTTTGCGGGCTTTGGCATGCCGGGCCACGTTGGAGAGGGCTTCGTGGGTGATGTGGAAGATGTGGCTGGATTGGGTGTCGTTGAGGTAGTCGTTGATGTCCGGGTCGATGTGGGCCTCGATGTTCAGGATGGTGTTGACCTTCAGCTCCTTGAGCAGACCTTCCAGGCGAGCATACAGCCCTTTATCCCGCAGGGCCTGGGGCCGCAGGTCGAAAATGTAGTTTCTGATGTCGGTAATGACGTTGGCCAGACTTTTCATGCTGGAGTCTATCAGGGTCAGGGCCTCCTGGTTGTCCGGTGAAATGAGAGTTTTGGCACTTTCCAGCGCCAGACCGACCGCGTAAATGGACTGGATGATGCCATCGTGCAGGTCGCGGGAGAAGCGCTCCCGTTCTTCCAGGATGGCCAGCCGCTGGGTTTTTTCGTATAGACGGGCATTTTCGATGGCAATGGCGGCATAGCCGGCCAGCATTTCGATGAGCTGTTGGTCGGCATGGGTAAAATTGGTGCCGTCCTGTTTGTCTGCCAGGTAGAGCGCGCCGATGAGCCGGTCTTTGGAAAAGATGGGCACCCCCAACAGACTGCGCATAATGGGATGGTGAGGGGGAAACCCGGCAGAGGCCGGATGTTTGGAAATATCGTTCACAATCAGGGCCTTGCCGTGATGCAAAAACGCGCCCAGCAGGCTGTGACCTTCTGGCAGAGAGCCAATCCGGTCCGCGGTCTCCTGGTCAACGCCGGTGGTGATGAATTGGGAAAGCGTGCCGCGGCCATCGTGAATCCCCAAAGCGGCGTACCGGGCATTGATAAGCTCCCTGGCAACTTCGGCAATTTTGTACAAGACCTGCTCCAGCGAAAGCTCCGCCGTAATGGTCCGGGCCGCGTCGGTTAGAGCCTTCAACTGCGGGTCAATTTGATACTCCAGCGTTGTCATATTCCCCCCCGCTGTGGTTTGGTGATTGGAGATTTAGAGATTGGAGATTGATTGGCAACATCCACCCATTCATGAATTGTACCATTATCGGGCGAAATGAAAAATTTCCCCCATTTCAGTAAATTTGACTTCAGGGCTAATCCGCACCATAATTAGGAGCATACCGACAAGGGGGGCAGGTCATCTTCCTGAACTCCACCACCCAAGAACCTATCCGCAATTTATAGTACAAGTTGGGTAGGCGAAGGCATCGCCTTTGCTCACCCTGGCTGGCTTTTCGGATGGGTTCTAAACCGGTACTCCACTTTTATGACCAAAGGAATGATGGAAAACAGCGCTGTTCGCATAATGATTGTTGACGACCACGAGGTGGTCCGTTTGGGCCTGCGCAATTTGCTGGCCCGCCGCGAGGGCTGGGAGGTTGTGGCCGAGGCGGGAACGGTCATCGAGTCTATCCAGCTGGCAGACGAGTATACCCCCGACGTGGTAGTGATGGACATCCGTCTGGCAGATGGCAGCGGCATCGACGCCTGCCGCGAGATTGTCAAGCGGCATCCGGACACCAAGGTGATTGTGCTGACCTCGTTTGCCGAGGATGACCTGCTGTTCAACGCCATTGCCGCCGGTGCGGTGGGCTACGTGCTGAAGCAGGTGGGCAACGATGACCTGGTGCGGGCCATTGAAACCGTTGTCCGGGGTGATGCTCTGCTCGACCCGTCGGTGACGGGCCAGGTGCTGGCAAAACTGCGCAGTTCTACCCGCTCGGAAGCATTCGCCAACCTGACCGACCAGGAACTGCGGGTGCTCTCCCTGATTACCAAAGGCAAAACCAACAAGGAGATTGCCGCGGAGCTTTATCTGGGCGAAGGAACGGTGCGCAACTATGTCAGCAACATCCTGGACAAACTGGGGCTTTCTAACCGGGCAGAGGCCACGGCTTACGCGGTTCGCCATAATCTGGACGAATATCTCGCCAGTCTGGAAAACAACTGAACGGATAGTTTTGTCTATCCCCACGGGGCGACCGGCCGGTCGTCCCGTTTTTGCTTGGTGACGACTGGCCCGCAGGCAGGACAAATATCCCGGAAAATATGACGAATGTCGATGCATTCAATGACATCTGTCACTAGGAGATTTGCAAATTTCCCTATATGCTAGAGGGGAACATCGGAAGGGATGCGTTGACCGGTGATTGCTGTACCGGGCAAGGCCCGACAGCGGAAAAGTACGGCGACGGTTTGTACCGGGAGTCAACATGACTATGGAGTTCAGGGCACTGCGCGTACCGACACTAACCGAAAAGGTGGCTGGCGAATTAAAAGCCACCCTGGATAATCTTTCTGGTATTGAAGAAGTGTCCATTATCCTCGAAACCCAGGAGTTATCCATCAAGTTCGATGAGAATCAGCTAGGCTTCCAGACCCTGGCTGAAAAATTGGCCTCTGCCGGCTGTTCACTGCGGAACATCGACGCCGCTTTACTGCTGTAGCTTTACTGTTTAGTTCAGCGCCTCAGCACTGCTCCCCCATTTTTTTGAATTTGAGTATCTACTCAGCCGTCCACGAATTTTTCACAAATACACGAATATACACCCTGTCTCCGCCAGGGAGATGGACGACCTGTTGTCGGGGCGACCACAAGGGGTCGCCCGATAGGGAGGACAACTGCTAGCAGTTGTCCTACATCTTCAGGGGAGGCAATCCATTCGTGCATTCGTGTTGTATTCGCGGACGGCCAGAAACGCCAGAAATCCGTCTCCGGCTCTACCGGGACAGGCAAAAATTTGAAACGCCCCCCAACCATACCGACATGCCGGTCGCGGGATTTTGTGCTACAATCTATTTAACTCACCATTTCTCTGCCTGGACGTACCCATGCCCGTCACCTTTCTGACCGGCCCTGCCGGCTGTGGAAAAACTACCTATGCTGTTGACCAGCTCCGGCGCTGGCTGGTCGAACAGATTCCGTCCAGCAGTATCCTTGTCCTCACCCCCCAGCAGACCCTGGCCCATCCCTACCGCCAGCTTCTGTGCCAACCCGACCTGCCCCCCGCTGGCGAGGTAGACATCCTGACCATCAACGGGCTGGCCCGCCGCACCATCGACCTGTTCTGGCCTCTCGGCGCGGTTTCCAGCGGCTTTGGCCGGCCCAATGCCCGGCCCATCTTCCTCGACATCGAGCAGGCCCAGTACTTCCTCCGGCAGGCTATTGACCCTCTGCTCCAGGAAGGCTACTTTGACCCCACCGCAACGCCGCTTACCGTGCCTCTCCCCCGGCTGATGAGCCAGCTTCTGGACAACCTCAACAAGGCCGCCCTGATTGGCCTGCCCCACACCGCCGTGGCCGACCGCCTCCTCCGCTCCCTGGCCCCGGAACTGCCCGGCCACCGGCTGGCCCTGGAGCACGCCCAGGTCTGCATCAACCGCTTCCGCCAGTTCTGCCTGGACCGCAACCTGCTGGACTTTTCCCTCCAGATGGAAATGTTTTACCGCCATCTCTGGCCTGTGCCCGGCGTGCGGCAGTACCTCACCCGCCGCTACCGCTACCTGATTGCCGACAACCTGGAAGAGGACACCCCCCTCACCCACGCCATCCTGCGTGACTGGCTTCCCCACACCGAGGCGGCCTTGCTGGTGATGGACGAAGACGCCGGCTACCGCATTTTCCTGGGCGCCAACCCCCAGACCGCGGCCCGGTTGGCCGGCCTGGCCGATGAAACCATTCGCCTGGACCGGTCCCACGTGATGCCGGCAGAAATGGCCGCCTTTGGCGACCAGCTTGGCCGGCTGGTGGTCGGCCAAAAAGTGCCCCGCCGGCCCGCCAAATCCACCGCGCCCAACCCCCGGCAGGCCTTCGATTTTGTCCAGACTCGCTTTTACCCCCAAATGCTGGCCCAGGTGGTCGACAGAATTGCCGAACTGGTAGCCGCCGGAACCCCGCCCTCGGAAATCGTTGTCCTGGCGCCCTTTGTCAGCGACGTTCTGCGCTTTGCCTTTACCGAACAGATGAAGCGCCGCGGCCTGGCCGTCCGTTCTCACCGCCCCTCCCGGCCCCTCAACCGGGAACCTGCCGCCCGGACCATGCTGACCCTGGCCCGGCTGGCCTTCCCCCACCTCGGCCTCCTGCCCGACGAGTTCGACGTGGCCCAGGCCCTGCACCAGGCCATCGACAGCCTGGACCCGGTGCGGGCCAGCCTGCTGACCCAGGTGGTCTACCGCCGCGGCACCCTGACCGCCTTTGAGAAGATTACCACCGACATGCGCCAGCGCATCACCTACCAGGCCGGGGTAAAGTTCGACCAACTGCGCGCCTGGCTGGTTGACGCCCAGGCCGAGCAACCCTCACCGCCGCTGGACCACTTCTTCAGCCGGCTGTTCGGCGAGGTGCTGTCCCAGCCCGGTTTTGGCTTCCACACCAACCTGGAAGCCGGCCAGACCGCGGCCCGGCTGGTCGATTCGGCCCGCCGCTTCCGCCGCGTCGCCGAGCAGGTCCCCCTGGAAATCAATGGCCCTGCCCTGCGCTTCCCGGATGGTGACTGGCTCAACCGCACCTATCTGGAAACCATCGAGCAGGGCCTGCTGGCCGCCCAGTACCTGCACGGCTGGGAAACCGCCGCGAATGAGGCCGTCCTCATCACCCCGGCTACCACCTTTTTGATGAGCAACCGCCCGGTAGACTACCAGTTCTGGCTGGACGCCGGTTCCAGCGGCTGGTGGGAGCGCATCGCCCAGCCGCTCACCCATCCCTACATCATGTCTGCCACCTGGGAGCCAGACCGGCCCTGGACCGACGCCGACGAAGTGGCCGCCCAGCGGGACCGCCTCTACCGGCTGGTGCTCGGCCTGACCCGCCGCTGTCGCAAGCAGGTCTTCATTTACAACCCGGAAGTCAACGAGCAGGGCTTTGACCAGCGCGGCCAGCTTCTCATTCTGCTCCAGCGGCTCAGCCGCCTGACCCTGGAGGATGACTGACGCCTGATGACTGCCTTCAAACCGCGACCGTCCCAGCAAAAAATTGTCGACGCCCTGCTGTCGGACCGCACCCACCGCCGGCTGGGTGTTTCTGCCGTCCCCGGAAGCGGCAAAACCCACATCCTGTCCTACCTGACCGCAGAACTCATCCCCCACATCGACGAAGAACAGGAAGTGCTGGTCGTCACCCTGGTCAACGCCGCAGTAGACAACTTCCGCCGCCGGGTCAACGAATTCATCCGCCAGAAGGGCCTTCTGCCCGGCCTGAACTACCGGGTCTGCACGCTTCATTCCCTGGCCCACGAAATTGTCCGCCAGCGCCCGGCCCTGGTCGGCCTGAGCCACGATTTCCAGATTCTGGACGACCGGGCCGCGGCCTACATTCGCCGCGAAGTGGTCGAGGCCTGGCTGGCCAGCAACCGCGACCTGCTGGAAGGCTACCTGGCCGATGTTTCCGACCCCCGCAAGGTGCGGAATAAAGACCTGCCGGAGCTGGCCCTCTCCATCGCCGAGCGGTTCATCAAGGAGGCCAAAGACCGCCGTCTGACCCCCCGCCGGCTGGAGGACGCCCTGTACAGCCATCCCGCGCCTCTGCCGCTGGCCCGCTTTGGGGTGGAGGTCTACCGCGACTACCAGGCCCGCCTGGCCCGTGTGGGGGTAGATTTTGACGACCTCATCCGCCTGGCCGCCGACGCTCTCGATTTTGACCCCGATTTCCTGGCCCGCCTCCAACAGCGCTGGCCCTACATCCTGGAGGACGAGGCCCAGGACAGCAGTCGTCTACAGCAGACCATCCTGGACCGGCTGGCCGGCGACCGGGGTGTATGGGTGCGTGTTGGCGACCCCAACCAGGCCATCTACGAGACCTTCACCACGGCCGCGCCGCACCACCTGCGGGACTTCCTGGCCCGGCCAGATGTGCTCGACCTGCCCATGCCGGAGGCCGGGCGCAGTTCGGCCAGCATCATTGCCCTGGCAAACCATCTTATCGACTGGACGATGCAGGCGCACCCCCTCCCCGACGCCCGCGACGCGCTCCAGCCACCCTACATCCGGCCCACACCCCCCGGCGACCCCCAGCCCAACCCGCCCGACTGCCCCGACCGGATTGTCCTGCACCCTGAGAAATTCTCCTCAGAAAAGGAAATCAATACCGTGGTCCGCTCGGTGAAGAAATGGCTGGCCGAAAACCCGGACAAAAGCGTCGCTATCCTCGATGCCCAAAACCGCCGCGGCGCGGAGGTGGTATCGGCCCTTCGCCGCGCCGGCGTGGACTACGTGGAACTGCTCCGCAGTACCGCCTCTACCCGCAGTGCCGCCGAAGTGCTGGCCGCGGCCCTCAGCTACCTGGCCCGCCCGGATGACAGCCCCCGGCTGGTCGAACTCTTCTCCATGTGGCGGCGGGATACCCTGGAGCAGGAAGCATACCGGCCCCTGTACGAGTGGATAACCACCACCCTCAGCCGGTGCCGCCGGCTGGAGGATTACCTCTGGCCCGGTCCCGGCGAGGACTGGCTGGAAACGCAGTTGTCTACCCTGTCGGAGGAGGCGTGGGCCGCGGGCACAGACCCCGACGAGGATGAGTCTATCCGGCAGATTCGGGCCTGTCTGGAAGAGTTCCGCACCCTGGTCCGGCGCTGGCAGGCCGCCTCGGTCCTGCCGGTGGACCAGCTTGTCCTTCTGCTGGCTCAGGACCTGTTCTCCCAACCGGCGGACCTGGCCCTGGCCCACAAGTTTGCCCTGGTTCTGCGCCAGACCGCGGATGAAAACCCTGCTTTCCGGCTGGCCCAGTTTGCCGACCTGCTGGCCGAGATTGCCAGCAACCGGCGCCGTTTTCTCGGTTTTGACGAGGAGGATAGCGGCTTTGAGCCGCCCAAAGGCAAGGTCACTGTGGCGACCATGCACCGGGCCAAAGGGCTGGAATGGGACCGGGTGTACCTGCTGGGGGTAAACGATTACAGCTTTCCCTCCGGCCAGGCCGGCGAGGGCTACTATTCGGAAAAATGGTTTGTTCGCGACGCTCTCAACCTGGAAGCCGAGGCCCTGGGCCAGCTCGACGCGCTGGTGCGCCGGACACCCTACCGCGAGGGAACAGCCACCGAACAGGCCCGCATCGGTCTGGTCAAGGAACGCCTGCGCCTGCTCTACGTCGGCCTGACCCGCGCCCGGCAGGAACTGGTGGTCACCTGGAACACCGGCCGGCCCAATGCCGGCCGGTCGGAAAACCGGCCGGCCCTGCCTTTCCTGGCGCTCAGCCAATGGTGGAAAGACAGACCGGAAGCAGGGAAGGAAGGAAACAGGGAACAATGAATCCGTCACCAATTCCCGTTCAGCTCAGCCAATCCAGCCTGTCGGATTACCAGACCTGCCCCCGGCGCTTTGAACTGCGGTACATTCAGGGGCTGTACTGGCCGGCGGTGGAGGCCGAGCCGGTCCGCGAGGTGGAACGGCTGGCCCGGCTGGGCCGTGATTTTCACCGCCTGGTCCAACAGCACCTGGCCGGCCTGCCGGTCGATGCCCTGACCGCCAGCCTGTCCGGGGCAGAGCCGGAACTGCAGGGCTGGTGGAAGGCGTATCTGGCCTACCGTCCGGCCCTGGATGAAGCCGTCCTCTACCCGGAACTCACCCTCTCCGCCCCGCTGAACGGCCACCGGCTGGTCGCCCGGCTGGACCTGCTGGCCGTCCTGCCCGGCAACCGCCTGCTGGTGGTCGATTGGAAAACCGCCCTCCACCCGCCCGACCGCGACACCCTGGCCCGGCGGGTGCAGACCCGGCTTTATCTCTACGTGGTTGCCCGTGCCGCCGGGCCGTACTGCCCTACCCGGCCCATCGACCCTGCCGCGGTGCAGATGATGTACTGGTATCCCGCCGCGCCCCGGTCGCCGGTGGTGTTTGAGTACAGCCCCGCCCGCTTCCAGGCCGATGAACAGTTTCTCTCCGGTCTTATCACAAATATTCAGGAGGCCGCGGCCAGCGCCACCTTCCCCCAAACCACCGACACCCGCGCCTGTGCCGCCTGCAGTTACCGCTCCCTCTGCAACCGGGGACTGCAGGCCGGCCCGGTATCAGAACTGGACGCAGACCCGGCAGACATGTTCGACCTGCCGGTGCTGGATTGGGA
>RFJV01000543.1 GCA_003694775.1 Chloroflexota bacterium
ATGTAGGACAACTGCTAGCAGTTGTCCTACCATCTCCCTGGTGAGGACAGGTCGTGTATTCGTGTATTCGTGAAAAATTCGTGGATGGCTCCACTTACCCAAAAAATGAAACGCACCCCAGGGTAGCGGGTCTGTTGCATGCTCAAACTGTCGATGGTATACTACCCATATACTCTGTCCGAACCATCTGGATACCGCCTGACAGTTAACAGCGGTGGGCGGATACAAGGAATGTTTCGCCTGGTATCGTGATGTCTTTCCGCAGGTTTCCCTGGCACGATTTGCGCTGGCAGTTGCTGGCTTTTTTCCTGCTGTTTGTGGCCCCGATTTTTGCCGTGGCTGTCTGGTTCCGGCTGGATGCCGGCCAGCGTTTGCGCGCCGACGTGTCCGCCGCAGATTTGAGCCTGGCTCGCGCCATTGCCCTGGAAACCGATGCCATGCTCCTCAAGGCCCGCGATGCGGTCAGTGCCTTTGCCCAGACGCCGGCAGTTATTCAGGCCGACCCGCAGGGAATGGAAGAGGCCTTTGCCGCGGCCGCGGCGGCCCGGCAGGACATCAACCTTTTTTACCGCCTCTCTGCCGACGGCATTATGCTGTACCACTATCCCTCCAGCCCCCGCTCCACCGTGGGGCAGGATTTTTCTTTCCGTGAATACTTCAAGGCGGCCCGGGCCACCGGCCAGCACGTGTTTTCCAAAGGCCGCATCTCCCCCACCACCGGACGGCCTGTCGCGACCAGCGTGATGCCGGTTTTCGTCAACGGCCGCTTCGACGGGGTGGTCGCCATCAACCTTGAACTCCAGCGGCTGACCGAAACCATTCAGCGCATCAGCCGCCAGCTCCCGCGCGGGGAGGGGGTCAAAATTATCATTGTGGACACCACCGGTCAGGTGATTGCCCACACCAACCCCGACAATCTGCTGGTCAACGTGTCCGAGATTCTGCCCGGTGTCCGGGAGGTGCTGTCCGGGCAAGAAGGCTCGCTGACCGCGACCGACGGCGACGGCGCAACCTGGCTTTATACCTACACTCCGGTGCCCATTTCCGGCTGGGGGGTCATCGTCCAGCGGTCGGCCCGGCTGGCGTTTGCTTCGCTGGACAGCGTCCAGCAGGGGCTTTTGTGGACTATGCTCCTGTTTGGGGTGGGGGCGCTCTTTTTCTGGGTGGTGCTGTCGCACCGGGTTATCGGCCCGCTGGTCTGGCTGAGCCGCTACGGCGAGGCCGTGGGCGAAGACGCGGCCTGGACCGAGCAGGGCCGGCGGGCTATTCTGCCCATCGCCGCCCGCCGCGACCAGATTGGCCGGCTGACCCGCGCCCTCCTGAACGCAGAACAGCATATCCGCCGCCGGCTGATGGAGCTAACCACCCTCAGCAAAACCGGGGCCGCGGTGGTCTCTACCCTGGACACGGAGCAGGTCATCGATACCATTCTGGAAGAGGTTCAGCACCTGCTGTCGGTGCGGCAGTGCTCCCTGCTGGTGCTGAACGAAGATACCCAGCAGTTGGAAGTGAGGGCCAGCCGCGGGTTGAGTCCAGCCTATCCCCCCGTGTTCGACCTGGCCGATATGCGGGACCTCCTGCCGGCATGCCGGGCTATTGTCTCCGGACAGCCTGTCCACGTGCCCAATGTGGAAACCGACCGGGCATTTGCCCCGCTCCTGCCGCTGGCCCGCGCCGAAGGATACCGCTCTCTGCTGGTCATCCCGCTGAAGGCCCCCCATATTCCCCGTGCCGCGCTGTCCATTTACCGGGCCGATGTGCACCATTTCAGCGCCCAGGAAATCGACCTGGCGACCACCTTTGCCAACTTTGCCGCGGTGGCGCTGGAGCATGCCACCCTCTTCAGCCTGACCGATGCCGAACTGCAGAAGCGGGTCCGTTTTCTCAGCGCCCTCAACCGGGTCGGCTACACCGTCAGCCAGTCGCTGGTGGTGGACGACGTACTGACCAACGCCATGGATGCCGTGTTTCAGGTGATGCCGGTTGATGCCTGCTGGATTTACCTCCAGCGCGAAGGCGAGGCATTCCTGCGTCTGCGGGCGCACCGCGGCCTGGCCCCGGACGTGGCCGGGGCCGTTCAGTCTCGCCATCTGCAGGCCGGCGAAGGGGTATCCGGGCAAATCTGGCAAACGGGGCAGTCGCTCCTGCTGAACGGAGCAGAGCTGGCCGACCCGCAGTGGCAGGTGGAGCCGGTGATTGCCGCCGGGCAGTGGCAGTCGCTGGCCGCGGCTCCGGTATCGGCCAAGGAGCGGATTATCGGCGTGGTGGGGATTGCCGCCCGGCACGCTCAGGCGTTTACCGCCGCCGAGATGGAACTGCTGGAAGCTATCGGCCACCAGATTGGTATTGCCGTGGTCAACGCCCGCCTGTACCGCCGAAGCCGCGAAATTGCAGTTCTGGAAGAGCGCAACCGGCTGGCCCGTGAAATCCACGACACCCTGGCCCAGGGCTTTACCGGCATCCTGGTTCAGCTTCAGGCCGCGGAACGGTTGAGCCTGAAGCGCCCGGAGCTGGCCCGCCAGAGCTTGCAGGAGGCCCGCGAACTGGCCCGGCAGAGTTTGCAGGAGGCCCGCCGGTCGGTGCTGAACCTGCGGCCCACGGCCCTGGAAAATCACACCCTGGACCAGGTGCTGGCCGACCACGTCCGCCGCTTTGAGCAGGAAACCGGCATTACCGCCCGGTTCATTCTGCAGGGATACCCCAACCCCCTCCAGCCGGAGGTCGAGCAGAACCTGTACCGGATTGCCCAGGAGGCCCTGACCAACGTCCGCCGGCACGCCCAGGCCAGCCGGGTGACCGTTACCCTGGCCTTTGAGGAGCGGACGGTCTGCCTGTCGGTGGTGGATAACGGCATTGGACTGGGTAAACTGCCCGACGGAAACGGCCAGCAGGCAGGCAATGGCCGCTCTGCCGGCCCGCCGGCGGATAAAAACGGCGGATTCGGCCTGGTCGGTATTCGGGAACGGGCCGGCCTGATGAAAGGTTGGGCTACGTTCAACAGCCCCACACAGGGCGGAACCGAAGTAAAGGTGGTTGTACCAAAATGAACCGCTCAATTCGGGTGATTCTGGCCGACGACCATCCTGTGGTGCGGCGAGGGTTGGCGGCCATTGTAGACGTGGAAGACGACATCGAGGTGGTGGGCGAAGCCGAAGACGGCGTTCAGGCGGTGGCCCTGGCAAAGTCGCTCCGGCCCGATGTGGTGCTGATGGACCTGCAGATGCCGGGCCTGGATGGGGTAGCCGCCATCCGCCAGATTCGGGCCGACCTGCCGCAGACCCACATCATCATTTTGACCACCTTTGCCGACGAGGAGTACATTTTTGATGGCATTGTGGCCGGGGCGCGGGGCTATCTGCTCAAGGACGCGCCGCCGGACCAGCTTATCGAGGCTATCCGGGCCGCCTACCGCGGCGAGTCTTTGCTGGACCCGGAGGTGGCGGCCAGAATCCTGGACCGCTTTTCTTCTATGATGACCCGCCAGTCCCCGCCGCCGCACCCCCCCGCAGACACCCCATCCCCGCCAGAACTGACCCGGCGCGAAATGGAGGTGCTTCATCTGATGGCCCAGGGAGCGCGCAACAAGGACATCGCCCGGACGCTGGTCATTGCCGAACAGACGGTCAAAATACACGTGGGGAACATCTTGGGCAAGCTGAACGCCTCCAACCGCACCGAGGCGGTTGCCACGGCCATCAAGCTGGGGCTGATTGCCCCCGGCGAAGGCGGAAGTATCTGATGGTACTAGAACTTTGGTAGTATCCACCGGCCTGAAAAGGGCCGGTTTTTTTATGCCAAAATACCCCCTTTGCCCGATGTCAAAACACGGCAATTTTGATATGATAAAGGGTGTGATACAGGGGTACGGCGGAGGCCGCGGAAAGTAACGCTCATGTGTAAAACAAGTGCTTATTATTGTAAGGGCGACCGGCCGGTCGCCCTTACAAAGCACGCGTACGATACATGAGCCAAGTAAAGTGCAGGAATAGGGAGTACAGCACACCTGATACGCGGCGTCTCGGCGGTTAAGAATTCTGCCGGCAAGCCAAATACGTAAGTCATATAAAATGAAAGAAAGGAGGCGATACCTACCCCAACCAAATCCCGCGCTTTTTCCCTGCTGGCTTTTTTAATTTCACAAGCAGTCTGTAAGGAGGCAGAAGGCTATGAAACGCTTGCTGATTATTGGTATTTTGCTGGTTTCTGTTGTTTTGATGGCCGCCCAGTGCGGCGGTGCGGCCCCTGCGCCCCAGCAGGAGGCTCCCTCTCAGCCGGAAGTGGCCAAGGAAGAGCCGGCCCCGGCCCAACAAGAAGCGGCCCCGGCCCAGGAAGAAATGGCCAAGGAAGTGACCGTGGTGATTGGCTACACGGCATCCAAGACCGGCAAGCTGGAAGTGCCCTCACGAGGCCAGAGCCGCGGTCTGGAACTGTGGATGGAGCAGGTCAACAAGGAAGGCCTGAAGCTGTCCGATGGGACGGTGGTCAAATTTGAAGCCAAAACCTACGACGACGAAAGTGCCAAAGAGCGTGTTCAGCTTCTGTACACCACTCTGATAGAAGAAGATAAGGCCGACTTTCTCATCAGCCCCTACAGCAGTGGTCTGACCGACGCGGCCGCGGTGATTGCCGAACAGTACGGCAAGGTAATGATTACTACCGGCGCGGCTTCGGACGCGACCTACAAAAAGGGCCTGACCTCCGCCTTCCAGCTTTACACCCCCGCCAGCCGCTACCTGACCGGCGCGATTGACCTGCTGGCTTCGGTAGACCCCAACGCCAAGAAAATTGCCATTGTTTACGAAAATGCCAAGTTCTCCACCTCGGTGGTGGAAGCCGCCAAGGCCTACGCCGAAGGCAACGGTTTTGAAGTGGTGCTGTTTGAAGGCTACGACAGCGACACCACCGACTTTGCACCGTTTATCAACAAAATCAGCGCGGCCCAGCCGGACGCCATTATGGGCGGCGGTCACTTTAACGACGGCAGTACCTTTGCCCGCCAGCTCTATGAAAAAGGCGTGGATGTGAAGTTCCTGGCCCTGCTGGTGGCCCCGCCGGAGCCGGAATTCGCCGAGCTGGGCGACGCGGCCCTGGGCGTGGTTGGCCCCAGCCAGTGGGAGCCGCAGGCTAACTACACCGAAGAAGCGGCCAAGAAAGCCGGTATCGAGTGGTACGGCCTGAGTGTGAAAGATTTTGTGGACGCCTACCAGGCTAAATACGATGAAATACCCGGCTACCATGCCGCGGGTGGCTATGCCGCCGGTCTGATTCTGGAAAAGGCTATCAAGGATGCCGACTCGGTAGAAGCCGACAAGGTGAAAGCCGCCCTGGATAATATGGACCTGCTGACCTTCTACGGGCATGTCAAGTTCGACACCTCGGCGGAGGCGCATGGCCTGCAAGCCGCCCACGATATGGTGTATGTCCAGTGGCAGAAGGACGACAGCGGCAACCTGGTGAAAGAAGTGGTCTGGCCGCCGGAGGGTAAATCCGCAGACCCGCTCTACCCTCTGCGCCCGATGCAGTAGCCGTTTGGCCGTCGCGGGTCAACAAGAGAGCGGAGTATAGGCACAAACCGTACTCCGCTCTTTTATCACCGCCGGACATTACAAAAAAGTTGAATGTTGAATTTTGAATGGTAAATTGAAGAGAGGGCATCCACTTTCCCCACCTCCCTCATCCCTCATCCCTCATCC
>RFJV01000544.1 GCA_003694775.1 Chloroflexota bacterium
GAGGTTGAGGAAGAGTTTCAGGACACCAACTTTGCCGACCCCATCCTGGACCTGAGCGGCCCGGATTTAACCAACGACCCGGTACGGATGTACCTGCGCGAGATTGGGCAGGTCAATCTGCTTTCAGCCGAAGATGAAGTCAAGTTAGCCAAACGCATTCAGCGAGGCATCAAGGCCCAGAAAAAACTGCGGCAGAACGGCTCACTTTCCGAGGAAGAGCGCCGAAAATACAAGCGGATGGAAATCGACGGTAAGCTGGCAAAGCGGTACCTGGCCGAAGCCAACCTGCGGCTGGTGGTCAGTGTAGCCAAGCGGTATATTGGCCGGGGGATGAGCTTTCTGGACCTGATTCAGGAGGGCAATATCGGCTTACTGCGAGCGGTAGAAAAGTTTGACCACCGCCGGGGATACAAGTTCTCTACCTACGCCACCTGGTGGATCCGGCAGGCCATCAGCCGGGCCATAGCCGACCAGGCGCGGGTTATCCGGATACCGGTCCACATGGTGGAAACCATCAACCGGCTGGCCCGTACCCAACGGCGACTGCTCCAGGAATACGGGCGAGAACCTACCGCCAAAGAGATTGCCCTGGAAATGAACCTTCTGCCGGATGAGGATACGGAGGCCATCCGTGAGGCCATGCAGAACGGCACCCCGATTGACCCGGCGCTGGAGCGTCGCTGGCGGCGGGCGGCCAGCAAGGTGCGCCGGATTATCCGCATTTCGCAGGAACCGATGTCGCTGGAAACACCGATTGGCTCGGAAGAAAACAGCTCTCTGGGCGACTTCATCGAAGACGAGTCGGTGGTTGGGCCGGTAGATGCGGCCTCCAAGCAGTTGCTGAAGGAGCAGTTGAACGAAATCCTCTCTTCGCTGAACGAACGGGAGCGGCAGGTGCTGGAAATGCGGTTTGGCCTGGCAGACGGGCAGGGGCACACCCTGGAAGAAGTAGGGGCCAAATTCGGCGTCACCCGCGAGCGAATCCGGCAGATAGAGGCCAAGGCACTCCGCAAACTGCGCCACCCGATTCGCAGTCGGAAACTGCGGGACTACCTGAGCTGAGAGGTTTGGCCCAAATTTGACGAAATTCAGCAATTGAATATAATAGAGCCTGTTCAAGTCAACAGTAATCCTCGGTAGCTCAATCGGCAGAGCGGCCGGCTGTTAACCGGTTGGTTGTAGGTTCGAGTCCTACCCGAGGAGCAAAAAAGCAACAACACCAGCCATACGGCTGGTGTTTCTTTTTCTGCCAGCAATGGTGGTCAAGACGTGCCGGATTTCAGCACCCGAAGCAGGGTTTCGCCGTAGGTTTCGTACTGCCACTCTCCCAGAATACCCAACCGGGACAAAGCCTTCAGGGAGGGGGGGTTGTGGCGGGCGATGTCCATCAGGGAATGGTTGCTGATGATGACATCCGGCTCCACTCCCCGGCGGGCGGCAAGCTGGTTGCGCCAGCGGCGCAGAAGTTCGTACCGGGAGAGGGTGGCATGGTCATACGGGTGGCGATGGTTGGGGGACGGAATCTGCAGGGGAGGCGCGGCCTGTCCCTGCCGCACGGCGGCCAAAATCTGCCGTCCGTAGCGGGATACAATGCGGTTGCTCAGGCCTTTCACGGTGGTCAGGTTCCGGAAGGACGCAGGTTGGGTTTTTGCCAGATGAACCAGCGTAGCATCGGTCATTATTTTGAAGGGGGGGCGGTCCAGTTCGCGGGCCAGGGTGTCCCGCAGAACGTAAAGCTCTTTGAGGACGGCTAGCTGGTGCGGGTCCAGGTCCCGTGCTCCTTTAACCCGCCAGTAGTCATCCGGGTCGAAATGCTTTGCGGACGGTTCTACCAGGGTTTGCCGCTCGAAGGCTTCCTGCGCTTCGCGCAAGCGACGGGCCTGCTGTAGGGCACGAACCTGTATTTCGCGTAAGGGCAAAAGATAGTGGGTGTCCAGGCGGGCATAATCCAGCGCGGCTTCGCTCAGGGGGCGCTGGCCCCAGTTGTACCGCTGAAATCGTTTGTTGAGCTGTACGCCAAAATGTTCGGCCAGCAGTGCACCCAGTCCGTATTTTTTCCAGCCCAAAATACGGGCCGCCAGCATGGTGTCGAAGAGATTGGTAAAGGAGAAGCCGTAATCACGCTTCAGGCTCAGGATGTCGTACTCGGCGGCGTGGAATACTTTTTCCACGGCCGGGTCGGCAAAGACTGCTCCCAGGGCGGAAATATCCAGGCGGAGCGGGTCAACCAGATAGTCTACCGTGGGGATAGAAATCTGAACCAGGCAGACCTTTTCAAAATAGCTGTACAGGCTGTCGCTTTCGGTATCGACGGCGATGATAGGCTGGCGGGAAATGGTGTCGATGAGCCGCGCCAGCTCGTCCGGCTGGTCAACCCAGACAATCTGTGATGTTTTTGGATACATTGCTGTCCTGTGCATTAGTGTCATTTATCCTGATGCTGTTATCATCCGCAGGTACTCACCCCGTTCCGCCATATGATAGCAGAATTTGTGAGGTTGCCAAGTTTTTCAGGAGGTAACTTTGGCCGGCAGGCAGAGGCAGAATAGATGGATGGGACTTTGTGTCTATTGGCGTGAGGATATTTGCGTGTTATATTAAAATTGCTAAATTTTATATCGCTCAACCAATCACTACAGAAAATTGCCCGGACGCCTATCACCGGTGACAGCTTCACCATAAAAGACACATAAAATTAGATTGACTTAATACACAGGAAAAGGTATAATAGGTCATCTTCAAGCTATTATGGGCGTTTTCGCGGCCACGGCAGGGAGTAATGGCACTTAAAGGCAATCTCCGCGATTTTAACACATCACAATTACTAAACTTGATTAACCTGGCCCACAAAACCGGGAAGCTCACCATCGATGGGCACGATAGCCAGGGGGTAGTGCTTTACTTCAAAGATGGGCGGCTGATTCGGGCCTCACAGGGCAGTGACAGCAAGAAACTAACGGATATTCTGGTCCAGGCCGGGAAACTGTCGCCAGACCAGGCCCATGCGGTGAACAGCCGTGTCCCCAGCAATACCGACCGGGCCATCGGCAGATATTTGCTGGAGCACCGCCTGATTTCACGGGATGATATTATCCAGGGCGTTAAAGATTATATGCTGAATATTGTCTACGACCTGTTCACCTGGAAAGAAGGGAATTTTGTCTTTGAACAGGATGTTCTGCCCGATGGTGATAAACTGGTCATTCCGCTGAACCTGGATAATGTCATTCTGGAAGGCAGCCGCAGAATCCAGGAATCGGAAAAACTTTACGAAGAACTCCCCGACCTCGGAAGTATCGCTTTGAAAATCACCGACAAACCGCTCAAAGACGTGAAGCTTACGCAAGATGACTGGCGGGTAATATCCCATATTCATCCGCGAAACACGGTCAAACAGATTGCCCAGAACACCAACATGGATGAGTTCCAAATCCGGAAAATCGTTTACGGAATGCTTCAGGCCGGATTGGTGGAGCTGGTCCGTCCGGATGGATTTGTAGACAGACGGCAGACACCTGCCTATGAGCGTCGAGAAAGAAGAGGTGTGGGGCAAACACCGGCAGAAAAACGGAGTGTCGTTACCAAGCTCATTGAGCGTATCAAACGGATTTAACAGCCGGATAAGCCAGTAGAGCCTGCTCCGGTTGATTGCACCTTTTTATCCATATCAGTGTCCTTATCTCAACGTTATCAAGAAGGTGGGTCGCTTCAATGCAAACCGTAAAAATGGTCATTACGGGGCCTTTTAGCGCGGGAAAAACGCAGTTCATCAGCAGCGTCAGCGAAATCGATGTCGTGACGACAGAACGCAAGATTTCCAGCGACGCCGAACGGGTCAAAGAGGAAACCACGGTGGCGATGGACTTTGGCCGGATTACCGTGGACGATGACCTGGTTCTTTATTTGTTCGGGACGCCCGGCCAGCGGCGGTTCGATTTTATGTGGGAAATTCTGGCCGAGGGCATGCTGGGTTTTGTGGTGCTTATCGACAGCGTTCGCCCGGAAACGTTCCGCGAGGCCAAGCATATTCTGGAAGTGTTCAGAGGTTATGCAGAAACACCATACGTGGTCGCGGCGAACAAGCAAGACCTGCCCGATGCCTGGTCGCCCGAAGATTTGAGAATCGCTCTGAAAATCGACAAAAATATCAAGGTTCTGCCCTGTGTAGCACGGGACAAAGAAAGCGTTAAAAACGTACTGCTCGAACTGCTCTATTCTATTTTGGAACGGATGCAGAACGAAGAGGCTTAAATCCTTAACAACTTACGATGACAGAAGAACAGGGGTCACGCCAGGCAAAAATCGAATCTGTACTGCGTGACGTTGTCCAACAAGGCCAGTTTGGGGGGGCGGTTGTTGCGACAGAAGAGGGACTTCCGATTGCAATTGTTAATGCCACCAGCATTGATACCAAACTTATCGGCGCGGTGGCCGCATCTATCAGGGATTTAGCGGCCCGGGCCCAACAGAATCTCGACGAAATTCGCCTGCGAGACAGACACGGGCACCTGGTGGTCAGCAGATATTTCACTATCGCAGCGCCCCAGGGAAAATACAACCTGTTAATTGCCGTCCAGGTGCCCAAACACAAACCATACCGCCGATTGTTAAACCAGGCCATCCGCCGAATTCAACAGGTATGGTTGGCGTAATCCGTCTGCCCTATGCAATCTCAGACTGATAAACCAGACCATTCTTCACCCGGCTTGGTTTTGAGGCTAACCCGTGAGTTCTATCGTTACAGACCAGGGAATTGTTCATTACGAAGCCTACGGTCGTGGGCAACCGGTTGTTCTTTTACATGGCTGGCTTGGTTCTTGGGGATACTGGCTGAATACAATGGAAGCCCTGAAGAACCAATACCGCTGTTATGCCCTGGACTTCTGGGGGTTCGGCGAATCCGGCAAGCGGCGAACAACCTACCAGGTTAGCGATTTTGTGGACCTGGTGGAGCAGTTTATGGACCGCCTGGGGATTGACGCCGCCCCTGTGGTTGGACATTCGATGGGTGGGACGGTGGCCATGTCGCTGGCAATCAACCGACCGGAGCGGGTCAAACGGGTGGTGGCCGTTGGCTCCCCTGTTGTGGGCGGCTCCCTCCACCTGTTTCTGCGCCTGGCCGGCGTTCCCTGGATTGCGGCTATTGTCTGGAATATGCCCACGGCCCTGAAGCTGGGCATCAAGCTGTTTTCCCCTTATATTGTCAAAGACTGGCAGGAGTGGTACGAGATGATTACCCGCGATATTTCTCGCGCCACCCTGGAATCCTTCTTTACCAGTATTCACTCCCTGCATAAAACCGACCTGCGCGCCCAACTGGCCCGTGTCCAATGCCCGGTGATGGGTATCTACGGCGTCAGGGATAATGTGGTCAACCCCAACCAGGCCGATTTGATTAAAGAGATAGCACCGCTGGCACGGGTCAGGATGATGACCGACTCCGGCCACTTCCCCATGCTGGATGAGCCGGAAGCATTTAACGAACAGTTGGCGGCATTCCTGGCCCTGAAATTCCCGGTGCGAACATAACCGCTCCGAGAGACCCGGAAGGACGTGTGATTTTTTCGCGATGAAAAAGATTATTATCAGGGACCGCACCCCCATAGACCCCTTCAACGAGCCGGCCCGCGATTTGCGGATAATGAACAAACCGCTCTGGCTCTACCAGCGCGATGTGCTGAGTCCCTACTGCCTGGAAGAAATCGAATGCGATAGCTGGGATGAGATTCAATCCCTGCCCTTCCACTTCCTGGAAGGCGAGGTGCTGGTTTACCGCGACAACCTTTTCTTTGATGAATTCCTGTTTGCCGACTTTATCACTGCCGCCCGGAAATCGGGCCGGGCCGCCCGCATTGCCTTTTCCCCCGACGACATCGCTATCACCACCCACGCCCTGATGCTCCAGGAAGGCATCCGGCTGGTCGATAACCTGCTGGTGGCAGACCTGTTCTACTACCCCGACGGCAGTCAGGTGGGCAAGGTGGAGCCTCAGCCTATTGTGGTTGACACCCAGGCCAAAGAGATGGGCTACTACCACGTGCCCACCTATATGGCTAACGAAAAAGGTGACCTGGGTTTTTACGTGCCTCTGAAGGCATTCCTGTCCATCGAAAACTGGGTGCATCTCTTTATGGCGAATGTGCCCTTTGGTATTTTTGCCCACGGCGCCAGGGTAGAAAAATCGCTCGACAAACTATCGATGATGCTCAAGGTGCTGTGGCGCTCTCTGCTGGAGCGCAAGCAGTTCCTCTCATCATCCGCGCTGGTGCTGGTCGGCAAAAACACCCAGATTGACCCGGCGGCCATCATCCAGGGGCCAACCATCATCGGCAACAACGTAACCATCGGCCCCGGCGCGGTCATCAATGCCTGCGTTATCGGCGATAATGTCAACGTGATGCAGGGGGTCCAGCTTATGCTCAGCGTGGTGGGCGACGGCTGCTACCTGCCGTTCCGCTCAGCCCTGTTTATGACCACCCTGATGGAAAACTCTATGGTGGCCCAGAACACCTGCCTGCAGATGTGCGTGGTGGGCCGCGATACGTTTATCGGCGCCGGCAATACCTTTACCGATTTCAACCTGCTGGGCAAGCCTCTGCGGGTAATGCACAAAGGCAAACTGCACGAAGTAAACCTGCCCGTACTGGGCGGCTGTATTGGGCATAACTGCCGGATTGGCTCCGGACACATCATCTTCCCGGCCCGAACCATCGAATCGGACGTGGTGCTGTTTGCCAAACAGGACCGCACCGTCATCACCAAGAACATCACCTACGCCGACAGCGACCACCACCAGTATCCCGGCTCCGGCCACATTCCCAAGTACCACCACGACGAGGAGACCGAGACCCGGCCAGATGCCCAACCGGTTGGCGAACCCGTGGTGCCGGTTGAGAAAAGCTGAAAGGCGCGGTATGGATAACTTTGCCTTCATCATCCATCCCGTCAACATCAAGCAGGATGTCCAGCGCAAGTACCCGTTGCTGGGCAAAATCCTGCCGGAACCGGCCATCGACTTCCTGTCGCAGTTTTTCCCGCCGGTGTATATCTCTCACATCACGGGGATAACCTCTGCGGCCACGGGAAAAGAAATAGAAGGCTGGTTCATTGCCTGCCCCCTGACCCCCCGGCAGATGGTAGCTCTGCCGCCGGAAAGGGTTTACAAAAGAGTGATAGCCGCCGGCAAACTGGCCCAAAAGCTGGGGGCCAGAATCGTGGGGTTGGGCGGTTTTACCGCCGTTGTCGGCGACGGGGGGGCAACCATTGCCCGCCACCTGGACATCCCCGTCACCACCGGCGACAGCTACACCGTGGCCGTGGCTGTAGAGGCCGCGCTCAAGGCGGCCCGGCAAATGAATATCGACCCGGCCACCGCCACCGCGGCAGTGGTGGGCGCCACCGGAACCATTGGCCGGGTATGCGCCCAACTGCTGGCCTCGCAGGTCCCCCGGCTGATGCTCATCGGGCGGCGGGCGGAGGCCCTGCAGGCCGTGCAGGCCCAGGTTCGCCGGTGCGGGCCGGCAGAGGTGCAGGTCAGCACCAATATGGCCGACCTGCAGTCTGCGGAGGTGGTGATTACCGTCACCAACGCCCTGGACACGGTGATTGAACCGGCACACCTGAAAAGCGGGGCCGTGGTTTGCGACGTGGCCCGCCCGCGCGACGTGTCCCGGCAGGTGGCAGAAACACGGCCAGACGTGCTGGTCATCGAAGGCGGCATGGTCCGGGTTCCCGGCCCGGTTAACTTCAATTTTGATTTTGGCTTTCCGCCGGGCATGGCCTTTGCCTGCATGGCCGAAACAATGGCCCTGGCCCTGGAAGGGCTGTATACCAGCTTTACCATTGGCAAAAACATCACGCTGGAGCAGGTCAGCCAGATACAGGCCATTGCCGCCCGGCACGGCTTTGAAGTTGCCGGTTTCAGAAGTTTTGAGCTTCCGGTTACCCCGGAGCAGATTGAACAGGTCCGGCAAAATGCCAGCCAGAAGCCCCGTTCCCTGCAGGCCGGACTTCGCCCATAACATTATTTGCAAAGGAGCTAGTCAGCTATGGCAAAAGGTCGCATCCTGGTTGTAGAAGACGACGCCGACATCTCCAAGATGTTGCGAATTTACTTTGACTCCCAGGGCTACGAGGTGTTGGTCGCCAAGAAAGGCCAGGAGGCCCTGGACATCTGCCGGGCCAAACTGCCCAGCGTCATTATCCTCGACATCAACCTGCCCGACATTGACGGCTACGATGTCTGCCGCATTCTGCGGAGCAACACCCGCACCAGCTACGTGCCCATCATCTTCCTCACCCAGCGCGACGACCGCAGTGACAAGATTGCCGGCCTGGAGCTGGGCGCCGACGACTACATCACCAAACCGTTTGACATCGAAGAGCTGAAACTGCGCGTCGACGGCACTATCCGCCGCTCCCAGCGGGAAGCCCTGACCCATCCCGTCACCAACCTGCCGGCGGGGAAGCTCATCGAGGAACAGCTCAAGATTATCAAGGACTCCTCAGACCCCTGGACCATGCTTTACTTTGGCATCCGGAACGTCAATGCCTTCAAGGAAATTGCCGGCCCCATCCAGGTAAACGAGGTGCTCATCTTCCTGGCCGACATTATGCGGGAAACGGTCGAAACCTCCGGCACGATGAACGACTTCATCGGGCAGGCCTCGGACAACGATTTCATCATCATCACCACCCCGGAAGCCGCACCCAACATGTGCCAGACCATCATCCAGCGGTTCGATGAAGAGAGCAAGGTATTCTATCCCTTCTCCGTACGGGAAGCCGGCAAGGTGATATATGAGGACATCGACGGAGAAAAACGAGAAGCCGACCTGATGACCCTGGTGGTCGGCGTGGTATCCAGCGAGGACGGCCCCTTTGCCGATATTATGCAGATTACCGAAGACGCGGCCGAAAATCGCCGCCGCCGGCCTGGCTGTCCGGCCTGAACACCGGATAACCGGCCCCCGTTTCTGCCGGTTTTCCACCGCTGAACCTTATCATTTTTATCTGCCTTATGAAAAGCGCACTACCACAGCTGTATGCCGACAATCTGGCTGAACCAAATAGTCATCCCGCCGTTGAGTCTCGCCAGCGCGCTCGGCAGGTTTCTCTGGTACTGCGCACCCTGGCGGAGGAAATTACCGCCAGTCTGTCTGCCGCGGCCTGCTGTATTTATATTCTGGACTGGGCGCGGCAGGAACTGGTTCCCAGCACATTTTGGGCCGCGCCCGGTGTTCACACCAGCTTCACCCGGCAATCACTGGGCAACAGCATCGCCGGGCTGGCCGTTGAAGCCTGGAACCAGAAGCTCCCCGACCACGCCCGCCGCGGGCTGGTCAGAATAGACCAGATTGCCGGCGACCCCCGTCTGCAATCGCTTGCCGAAACCTTCCCCCACCAAAATGCCCTGGCCTGCCCCTTTACCCTGCCCGGAAGCGACAGCCTGCTGGGCGTCATCCTGGTAGTCGACAAGCAAAATGCGGATACCTTTTCTGCCGCGGATGAGCAGAAGCTGGTTGACTTCAGCAACCGGTTCGACCTGGCCCTGGCCGTGCAGAATCTGGAACTGTTCCAGGAAAAACAGCGCTGGGACCAGGAACTGAACATCATCAACCAGATTAACCACACCCTGGCCTCGGCGGCCCACCCGATGGACCTGGAAACAGCCTGCCGGCTCATTCTGGAAATGCCGTACCTGAAGGACCTGTTCCAGTTTGACGCGGCAGAAATCTGTCTCTGGGACGAAGCCACCCAAACCCTGACCTCGGTAGTCCGCGCCC
>RFJV01000091.1 GCA_003694775.1 Chloroflexota bacterium
CCTCTCCCCTACTCCCATCCTTCTCTGCGCCTTACTCCTCACGCCCTGCTCCCGAAAGCAGGGCGTGAGGAGTAAGGAGCAGAGAAGGATGGGAGTAGGGGAGAGGCCTTATCGCCTTATCGCATTATCGCCTTATCGCATTATCGTATTATCGCCCCATCCCTTTCCGCCCTCCGCCTTCATCCTTCATCCTTCATCCCTCATCCCTCATCCTTTCCTTGACATCCGGCCCGATTCCGGGTAGAATAGGGTTGAATTTTTACTTCGCAAAATATCTCTTTTGCGAAGTAAAAATCAAAAAACAGCCCGAAAGGTACGAAAAATGCCCACCCAAGAAAAAGACACGGAAAACCACAGAAGGCCACCAACCGTTCAACCTTCAACCTCTAACCTTCAACCTTCAACCCCCAGCTTCCAGCCCTCCACTGTCGCCGCGGCACTGGAGCTTTACCTGGAAGAAATCGGCAAGAGCCGGGCCGGCAGTACGCTGAACACTTATTACTACACGATAGAAAAATTCAAGACCACGCTGGCCGGCCGCGGCTGTCCGCCCGATAAAACCCCGCTGGCAGAGATGACCAACGAGTGGATCCAGTGGTTTCTGGACGACCTGCGCATCCTGGAGCCAACCACCGAGCGCAGTTATCTGGCCGCGGTCATCGGCTTTTACGAATACGTGGTCGCCAAGAACTGGCTGGACCTCAACCTGACCGAAATGCGCTACTTTGTGCGTCGTCGCCAGCGGAAACTGCCGCAGAAAGCTCAGCGCTTCCCTCGTGAGCAAATCGACAAACTACTACACGAAATGGACACCCTCTGCGACCGGCCTTTTGAAAACGACCGGGAGCGGCTGGCCGCCCTGCGCGACCGCGGCCTGTTCTACCTGCTGGCCGATACCGGTCTGCGGGTCTCCGAGGCCTGCTCCCTGACCGTCGGTCAGGTGGATTTTAACGAGTACGAGCTGTTCGCCGTGGGCAAAGGCAGTAAGGAAGCCCGCATCCGCATCTCCCCCCGCGCCCTGGAGCGTCTGCAAAAATACCTGAATATTCGTGAAAATTTTCACGATATGCCCCCCTCCCCTGCCGACACCCCTCTCTTTGCCCGTCACGACAGGCGGGCCGGCAAGAAACTGCGGCCCATCTCCCCGCGGGCCGTTCAGCAGGCGGTGGACCGCTGGGTGGCGCAGTTTTTGGGGCCACGATACCGGACCGAAATTACCCCCCACTCCTTCCGGCACTACTTTGTGACCACCGTTCTGCGGGCTACCGGCGGCGACGTGGAGGTCGCCAGGAAGCTGGCCCGCCACGCCGACATCAGCACCACCATGCGCTACGCCCACCTGAGCGACGAAGAGCTGGACCGCAAGTATTACGAGATATTTGGGGATTAGGGATTTAGAGGCAGTTCCCCCAAATTTTTAAGGTTTGTACGGTTGACAAATCAATCTGTATACTGTATACTGTACTCAGAATTCAGTATACAGAAACCTCACGCCTTATCCACCAGAACAGGAAAAAAGAGATGACTGTACAGGGAACACTGGCGCCCATCACCAACCAGAATACACTGGCCGACATCGTCACCGCGCGCTTGCGGGAGGCGATTATTCAGGGCAAACTCAAACCCGGAGAACGCCTGGCCGAGCCTTCCCTGGCCGCGGAGCTGGGCGTCAGCCGAAGCCCGGTGCGCGAAGCCCTGGTTCGCCTGGAAAGCGAGCGTCTGGTCTCGCGGCAGGCAAACCGGGGCTTCTTTGTCTGGGAGCCAAAAGAGAAGGATGTCGACGAAATCCTCAGCCTGCGGGTGATGATGGAATCGCTGGCCGCGGAGCTGGTTCTGGCCAACCTGACCGACGAGGATTTTGACCGTCTGGAAGAAATCTACCAAACCCAGAAAAAGCTGGTCGAATTGGGAGAATTTCTACGGCTGACCCGCGAGGACCGGCATTTTCACGATTACTGCGTGGTGCGCTCCGGCAACTCCCGGCTGGTCAATATGTGGGGCCAGATAATGAGCCAGTGGGAAGTGCTGATTTACCGCCGCATCGAGCGGTTTCCCACCGTTTCCAAAACCGTTCTCTCCGACCACCGGCTGATTCTGGATACGATGAAGCAGAAGGATTTGAAGAAAGTTGTGGAACTGCACCGGACGATTAATGCCAGAGTAGGGCAGGAAATGAAGGATGCCTTGAGACAGGCTTTGATTTGATGCGGTAGAGGGTTGTGGAGTAAAGGGACAGGCGGCTGTGCCGCTTCACTGCCTTACTGATTAAAAAAGCGGAGAATGCCGATGTACCTTTGGCCGGGGCAATCGGCATTCTCCAGGAGCAGGCAGACACAGCACGCCGCTGTTTTTGGCGGCACGCTACTGCGTCTGCGCGTCTTTCTAATTGTAGCCAAAACCGCCAGATTTGGCGAATTTAAGGAGGTGTGATGAATATCAGGTATTCCGTTATCCTGGGATTTCTGGGCCAGCTCAACGACCGCTTTTCTTCCTACCATTCCCCCCGCACTTTGCCGGAAAAACTGGCTCTGGTGGGGCAGATTGACGGAGCAACCGGCATCGAGGCGGTTTACCCTCCGGACTTCAAGGGCTTCAGCTACAGCGAGTACCGGGACCTGCTGGCAAAGCACAATCTCAGCGTATCGTCGGTGAATGTCAACCTGAAGGGTGAGGCCAGGTTCCACCGCGGCGCGCTGACCTCGCCAGACCCCGGCATCCGGGCCGAGGCGGTGCAGTATCTGAAGGCTGGAATGGACTGGGCCGCGGAGGTAGGGGCCAATCTGGTGACGGTGTGCCCGCTGGCAGATGGTCACGATTACCCCTTTGAAATCGATTACGGGCAGGCCTGGAAGTGGATGGTCGACTGCCTGGGCGAAGCCGCCCAGTACCGGCCCGATGTTCGCCTGAGCATCGAGTACAAGCAAAGCGAGCCGCGGGCACGGGTGATTGTGCCCAATGCCGGGGTGGTGCTGTATCTGTGCGAGCAAATCGGGCTGGACAACGTGGGGCTGACCCTGGACACCGGACACGCCCTCTACATCACCGAGACGCCGGCCCAGATGATAAGTCTGGCCGCGCAGGCAGGCCGTCTGTTCCTGGTGCACATCAACGACAACTACCGCAACTGGGACTGGGACCTGATTCCGGGGACGGTCAACTTCTGGGACTGGCTGGAAACCCTGCTGGTTCTGGATGAGGTGGGCTACGACGGCTGGCTGGTCTCCGATGTGTTCCCCTCCCGTACCGACCCGGTTGAAACCCTGTCGGCCAGCTACCGGGCCATCCTCTACGCCGAAAAACTGCTGGATAATTTTGGCCGGGACCGCCTGCGCCAGATGGTGCGCCAGCGGGATGTCATCAGGGTCTTTGATGCCCTGCAGGAGATGATGGTCGGGACCGCTGGCCAGGCGTCGGCCTGAAAAAAGGAGAAAGGAGGTGCGTCTGCAAGGTCAACGAAGTATCCAGGTTGGAGATGTTTGGCGGTAATCTCTAAAAATTCTACCACAGTATCAATCAAGGAGGATACAAAGGTGAAAACGAAGAAGTTTGACCGTCTCGTTTCCCGGCGCGATGTCCTGCGCTACCTTGCCCTGGGCGGTGCGGGGCTGGTCGCTACAGCCTGTGGGGCGGCGGCAACCCCGCAGATTATTCGCGAAACGGTCGAAGTAGAAAAGGTGGTTGAAAAGACCGTTGAAGTTGAAAAAGTGGTGACGGCTACCCCGGTTGCTGTACAGAAGTTCCCCGGGGTAACGCTGGAAGCCATTATGCGGCGAAGCTTCATCCCCGAAATGAACGCCCTGCAGGAGAACCAGGCCCAAAAGTGGGCTGAGATGACCGGGGCCACGGTAGAAACCTCGTTTGCCCGTGAGTGGCGGGAGATGATTGCCGCGGCCGTCGACTCCGGCTCCGGCGGCGACATCGGCGAGCTGTTCCAGAATACAGCCCACGTGTACGGCGAGAAGCTGATGGACGTGTCGGACCTGGCCGAAGAGCTGGGAGCCAGGTACGGCGGCTGGTACGAGGTGGGCAAGGGTGCGGCGATGGTCAACGGTGTCTGGCGGGCCATCCCGCGGGCCTACACCGCCCACCTGATTAACTACCGGGTCGACATCTTTGAGGAAGCCGGCATCAAAGAACCGCCGACCACTTACGACGAACTGCTGGACGCGGCCACCAAGATTTACGAGGCCGGTCTGCCGCCGGTCGGCTTTACGATGAGCCAGGCCGGGCCGAACGACTCTGCCAGCTTTGCCTACTCCGTCCTCTGGTCCTTCGGCGGGATGGAAGTGGAAGAAGACGGCAAGACTGTGGCTATCAACACCCCGGAAACCCGCGCCGCGCTGAAGTACGTCCAGGAGCTGGCCAAGGTCTCTGCGCCAGACATCACCGGCTACGACGAAGGGTCCAACAACCGCAACTTCCTGGCCGGCGAAATCTCTGCCACCCAGAACGCGGCCAGCATCTACTGGGCGGCCCAGCGGCAGGCCCCCGACATCGCCGAGAATATGAGCCACTTCCGCTACCCCGCCGGCCCCGCCGGTCGCCACCAGTTTGTGGAAATGAACCTCCTCTCCATCTTCGATTTCAGCCCCAACAAGGAAGCCGCCAAAGCGTTCGTTGCCTGGCTGATGGAAGAACCCCAGCTCAGCCCACTGGCCCAGGTGGGCCTCACCTTCTACACTCCGCTCCTCAACTACTATGACGACCTGCCCAACATGCCCTGGAATATCGACCCGAAGCTCAAGCTGGCCAAAGGCCTGGCCAAGGAAGGCCACCTGGCCGGCTGGCCTGGACCGCCCTCCCGGCAGTCCGGTGAAGCCTACAGCAACCAGACCCTGGTCAACATGTTCGCCAGCGTTATCACCGGCGAAGCCACCATCGAAGAGGCCGTAAAGCGGGCCGAGCAAGAACTGAAAGCCGTTTACGAGGCCTAAGGGGTTTGTTCTTCCGTGCACTTCGGGCCTCTCCGCCTGGCCGGGAGGCCCGAAGTCATCACTCTGGATAAGGATGCAGAATACCGATGAGCGTATTACAAAGTTCTTTCTCAACCCAACCTGCCACGCTCTGGGGCCGGGTGAAGCGGTGGTGGTTTGTCCGGCTGGAAGACGAAACGACCCTGGGCTATCTGCTGGTCATCCCCATTCTGGTGGTGGTCTTCAGTTTTGTGGGCTATCCATTCTTTATGGCCGTCTTTTTCAGCCTGACCGACCGTGTCCTGGGACAGGTAGAGTACAATTTTGTGGGGCTGACCAACTACATCAACCTGGCTAAAGACCCTGTTTTCCGCAAAACGGTGGTCAACACCTTCAACTATACGGTGACTGCGGTCATCTTCAAGCTGGGGTTGGGCATCCTGATGGCCCTGACTCTGAACGAAATTACCCGCTTCCGGCGCATCATCCGGGCCGCTTTCCTGCTTCCGTGGGTGGTGCCTTCCTCGTTGAGCGTTCTGGCCTGGATTTGGATGTTCGACTCCCAGTTCAGCATCATCACCTATTTTGCCCGGCAGTTGGGAATTGTGGACGGTAAAATCCCCTGGCTGGGCGACCCGGCCCTGGCAATGGCCGCAGTGCAGACGGTCAACATCTGGCGGGGGGTGCCCTTCTTTGGAATGGCCCTGCTGGCCGCCCTGGTGACGGTTCCCAAAGACCTGTACGACGCGGCCACGGTAGACGGGGCATCGGCATTCCAGAAATTCCGCTACGTGACTCTGCCGTCTATTATGCCTATCCTGATGGTGGTGACCCTGTTCTCCTTTATCCAGACGATGGGCGATTTCCAGATTGTCTGGATTTTGACCAAGGGCGGCCCTATCAACAGCACCCACCTGATTGCCACCCTGGCCTTCCGAACCGCCATTCAGGGGTCCAATGTGGGCGTGGGCGCGGCGATTGCCGTTTTCCTTCTGCCCTTCCTGGTTGCCATTATTGCCCTGCAGTTACGGCAGTTACGCCGAGGAGAGTGAGCTATGGCCGCAGTTGCATCCGCTACACCACGCCGTTCGATAAAGGAAACCCTGTACCACTTTAAAATTGTCAAGCGCGCCGCAATTATCCTGTCTGTCCTGTTCTTCGGCTTTACGATGCTTTTTCCCTTCTTCTGGATGGGGTTAACCTCCATTCGGACCGGTAATGACCTGTTCAAAATTGCCAAAACCCCCTTTGCTGTGCACGGGGTGACGCTTCAGCACTACTACCTGCTGTTGACCGAAACCAAATTCATCCGCTGGATGTTCAACAGCCTGTTTGTGGCGTCCACCGCCTCGGTGATGGCCCTGATTGTAGGCATCATTGCCGCCTACAGCTTTGGCCGCCTGCGCTACCGCGGCGGCGCGGCCATTGCCCTGCTGGTCTTTTCTACTTACCTGATTCCGCCGGTTCTGCTGTTCATTCCGCTGAACGTGGTGGTCAACACCCTGAAGCTGTCCAACAACCTCTGGTCCCTTATTCTCACCTACCAGACTTTTATGGTTCCGTTTATCGCCTGGATGCTGGCCGGCTACTTCAAGAGCATCCCGGCGGAGCTGGTCGACGCGGCCCGCATCGACGGCGCGTCCCGCATCAAGGCGATGCTGGTCATTGACCTGCCGCTCATTCTGCCGGGGGTTATTTCCGTCTTCTTCTTTGCCTTTACTCTGGCCTGGAACGAGTACCTGTACGCCTTCACCTTTATCCGCAGTTCCTCCAAACTGCCGGTCGCGGTGGGGGTGGTCAATGCCCTGCAGGTGGGAGATGTGTACTTCTGGGGACAGCTTATGGCCGGCGCCATTCTCGGTTCGGTGCCGGTGGTCATCATCTACTCTTTCCTGATGGACTACTACCTGGCCGGCCTGACCGCCGGTGCAGTGAAAGGATAACCTATGCTGACCAATACCGCGAGCCGTACTGAACTTTCCTGGAAAAGGGGGTTAACTATGCCAGCCTCAAACTCGAACCACTCCAAAGCACCAAACGGCAAGATGTCCATTGAAGACCTGCAGAAGATGGCCGTGCAGGTCCGGCTGGACATCATCCATATGATTCACAAGGCCAAAGCCGGACATCCGGGCGGTTCGCTTTCCGCCGCCGACATCGTCACCGCCCTGTACTTCCGGGTGATGAATATCGACCCGCACAACCCCGACTGGCCCGACCGCGACCGCTTCATCCTGTCCAAAGGGCACGCCTGTCCGGTCTGGTACGCCGCCCTGGCCGAGCGGGGCTACTTCGACAAAAAGCATCTGGATACCCTGCGCCGGCTCAACAGCATTCTGCAGGGCCACGCAGATATGAAAAAGACCCCCGGCGTGGATATGACCGTCGGCTCGCTGGGACAGGGGCTCTCTGCCGGGGTGGGAATGGCCCTGGCGGCGCGGGTGCTGAAGAAAGATTACCACGTGTGGGTGGTCATCGGCGATGGCGAGGCCCAGGAAGGGGCCATCTGGGAGGCGGCAATGGCCGGGGCCAAGTGGAAGCTGGACAATTTGACCGTGGTAGTGGATAATAACGGCATCCAGAACGATACCTTTACCGATGAAGTAATGCCGCTGGGCGACCTGCCGGCCAAGTGGAAAGCCTTCGGCTGGCACGTGATGGAGATTGACGGCCACGATATGGCCCAAATTGTGCCGGCCCTGGAAGAAGCCAAAACTATCAAGGGCATTCCTACCGTTATCATTGCCAAAACCGTCAAGGGCAAGGGCGTGTCGTTTATGGAAAATGTCCCTGCCTGGCACGGCAAGGCCCCCAACGACGAACAGGCCGAGATTGCCATCAGCGAGATAAGGAGGCAGTTGTCATGACCATCAATCATGCCCTCTACCATTATGTCAGGCCGGAAGTTGTCGACAAGCTGACCTCGGATGACCTGTTTAAGACCCTCCCCTCTCAGGCTACCCGCTACGCCTACGCCGAAGCCATTCTGGAGCTGGGAGAAAAGGACCCGCGCATTGTGGTGCTGGACGCGGATGTGTCCAAATCTATCGGCACCAACAAGTTTGCCGAAAAGTTCCCCGACCGCTCCTTTAACTTTGGCATTGCCGAACAGAATATGATGGCCGCCGCGGCCGGGATGGCGACCACGGGCCTGATTCCCTTTGCCTCCACCTACGCCGTCTTTGCCAGCATGCGGGCGCTGGACCAGGTGCGGAACAGCATCCACTACCCCCACCTGAACGTAAAAATCGCCGCCAGCCACAGCGGCATCACTCCCGGCCCCGATGGAGTGACGCACCAGGCCCAGGAGGATATTTCCATTATGCGCGCCCTGGCCGGCTCCTGCGTGATTGCCCCGGCAGATTCCCCCACCACCAAACAGGCTGTCTATGCCGCCGCGGCGTACGAAGGCCCGGTTTACCTGAGCTTCACCCGCGACCCTGTGCCCATCCTCTTCGACGAGTCGTTCCCCTTTGAAATCGGCAAGGCGGTGACCATCCGCGACGGTGACGATGTAGCCGTGATTGCCATGCGCGACCTGGTCATCCAGGCGTTGATAGCCGCGGAGCGGCTGGCCCAGGAAGAAGGCATCCAGGCCAGGGTTATCTACTGCCACACCATCAAACCGCTGGATACCGAAGCCGTTCTGCAGGCGGCGCAGGAAACCGGCGCGGTGGTAGTGGCCGAAAACAACGTCACCTTTGGCGGGCTGGGCAGTGCCGTGGCCGAACTGCTGGTGGCAAACTACCCCATCCCGATGCGCCAGATAGGGGTCAAAGACACCTTTGCCGAGTCCGGCCCTTATCTGGAGGTCATCCACAAATACGGCCTGACCGCGCCCCACATTGCCAATGCAGTGCGGGAAGTGCTGGCCCACAAAGCCCGCTTCTTCAAACAGCCCAATCTGTCTGCCGCGATAGTTTGAGAAGCTGTTTCCCGTTGGAGACCGGGGGAGGGGGGGATAAGATGCCATCCCTCATCCCTCCTCCTTCATCCTTTACTTAACGCGAGGAGATACGATGAGCAAACCCAAAGTTTTTGTCACCCGTGAAATCCCGGAAAAAGGACTGGCCCAGGTGCGGGAGTTCTGCGATGCCGACATCTGGCCCGGCGAACTGCCGCCGCCCCGTGAGGTTCTGCTGGAACGGGTCAAGGGCGTGGACGGTATCCTCTCTCTGCTGACCTCCAAAATCGACGCCGCAGTGATGGACGCGGCCGGCCCCCAGCTCAAGGTTATCAGCAACTACGCCGTGGGGTTCGATAATATCGACATC
The DNA here is from genome assembly GCA_003694775.1 of Chloroflexota bacterium. Lineage (GTDB taxonomy): Bacteria > Chloroflexota > Anaerolineae > 4572-78 > J111 > J111. The sequence goes on from RFJV01000091.1 coordinate 9,188, forward strand.
CCGGAGGCCACCCGCCGCGGTATTCCGGTCGGCAACACGCCCGGTGTACTGACCGACACCACCGCCGACTTTGCCTTTGCCCTGCTGATGGCCGCGGCTCGCCGGGTGGTGGAAGGAGATAACTACACGCGGGCCGGCAAATGGAAAACGTGGGGACCCAAACTCCTGCTGGGGGTAGATGTTCACGGCGCCACGCTGGGGATTGTCGGTTTTGGGCGCATTGGCAAGGCAATGGCAAAACGGGCCAGCGGCTTCAATATGCGGGTGCTCTACTACGACCCCATCAACCAGAACGACCCGGACGCACCCTCTCTCAACGCCCGCTTTACCGAACTGGACGAACTGTACGCCGAGTCGGACTTCGTATCCATCCACACTCCCCTCACCCCGGAAACCCGCCATCTCATCAGCACCGAGGCTTTCAAAAAGATGAAGTCCACGGCCGTTCTCATCAACACCGCCCGCGGGCCGGTGGTCGATAATGAGGCCCTGTACCACGCCCTGAAAAACGGCGACATCGCCTATGCCGCGCTCGATGTGACCGAACCGGAGCCGATTCCGGCGGACAGCCCCTTGCTGTCGCTGGAGAACATCATCATCACTCCCCATATTGCCAGCGCCAGCCGGGCTACCCGCGACAAAATGGCCGAGATGGCCGCGGCCAACCTGCTGGCCGGCCTGAAGGGTGAACCCCTGCCAACCTGTGTAAACCCCGAAGTGTACAAACGGTAGAATCCCATCTCGCCGGGTGGGTGAGGGCAGTTGCCCTTGCCCACCCCTCCCCTGCTCACCGCCGGGACAATCCCCACAAAAACAGCAGAGCCGACAGTCCGAACAGCCCGCCGGCGGGCAGAGCCGCATCCGCGGCATACAGCACCGCGCCGGCCACCAGCATCGACCCGGCGGCGGTCATCCAGCCCAACCGGTCCACCGAGGCTTCCAGCTTTTCCAGCCGGCGGCGCAAATCCGGCGCCAGGGAGGTCTGCACGGTCAGGTCGCCGCGGCGGGCCTGGGCCAGCACGTCATCCAGGCTGTGAGGCAGGCGGAACACGGTTTGCCCCACCGTAACCACCTCCTCCAGCCACTCCCGCCAGCTGCGCTGAACTTCCTCGCGGGCCAGCCGCTCGGCAAAGGGAATGGTTTCGGCCCAGGGGTCAAAGTTGGGGTCCAGGTTGGTGGCCATACCGGACAAAATACCGACCGCCCGGATGACGAACAGCATATCTGCCGGAAACTGGAACGGCATCTCATAGACAATATCGCGGTATTCCCGGACAAAATAGCGGATTTCCCCCTCGGCCAGGTCTTTAATCTGGCCCATCCGGATGCCCCACACCCGCTTGAACATATCCGCGGTAGCCTCTTCCAGCCGCTTCAGGTCCGCGCCGGGC
>RFJV01000092.1 GCA_003694775.1 Chloroflexota bacterium
CACGACCACCATACCGACCCGCAGGATATGCGCAACATGGGCGGCCTGTACAGCAAAATGAAAGCCAGCTTCTGGGCCTACCTGTTCGGTACGCTGGCGCTGGTCGGTATTTTCCCCTTTGCCGGCTTCTGGAGCAAGGATGAAATCCTGGCCGAAGCCTACCTGCACGGCTTTGGTGAACATGGCGACCCGCTGGCCTTCTGGGTGTACGTGGCCGGCGCGGTCGGGGCGCTGTTCACCGCCTTCTACATGGGCCGCCAGATTGGGCTGGTCTTCTTTGGCAAACCCCGCACCGAACTGGCCGCCCACGCCCACGAACCCGGCAAACGGATGACCTGGCCCCTGCTGGTGCTGGCCGTCTTTGCCTTGCTGTTCGGCTTTGTCAATGTCCCGGAGAACTTCCCCCTCATCGGCAACGGCTGGCTCCACGGCTTTGTGGGTGAAGTCCACCTCATTGCCGAGGAGGCCGCACCCGGCATCGCCTTCAAGGCCGTGCCCTTCAACTGGACGGTCGCCATCAGTTCGACCATCATCGGCCTGCTCTCCTTTGCCGCGGGCTGGTGGATTTACTCCCGCGTGCAAAGCGCCGACGAACCCGACCCCATCCAGCGCATTCCGGTGGTCGGGCGGCCAATTTTTACCATCCTCTACAACAAATACTACTTTGACGAAATTTACCGCGGCCTGCTGATTTATCCCACCGTTTCCCTGGCAAACTTCTGCGCCAAATTCGACTACGACTGGGTGATTAACCGCATCGTTGACTTCTTCGGCAGCTTCACCCGTATTCTGTCCGATGGCGTGGCCGTGTTCGACCAGACTGCTATCGACGGCTACTTTGTCAACGGCATCCCTGGTTTGTTTAACTGGTTCGGTGGACAGCTCCGCCTTCTGCAGACCGGCCGGGTGCAGAATTACATGATTATCCTGCTCATCGGCCTGCTGATTCTGTTGGGAATTTACCTGGCCCTGTGGTCCGGACAGGCTCCGGGGCTGGCGTCACTGTAAAAATATCGGTTGCTGGCTTGAAATTTAGCACCCTAAGTTGAAGGAGAAGTAATCCCAATGCCCTACTTAACAGTAATGACCTTCATCCCGTTAGTGGGCGCTATCATTGTGATGCTTATGCCCAAAGACCAGGAGAAATTAATCAAGAATTTCTCCATCGTGGTCAGTTTGATTCCGCTGGCAATTTCCGTCTTCCTGTGGATGACCTATGACGATTCCGGTGGCTTTCACGTGCTGGCAACGGAGAAAGTCAACTGGATTCCCTCGGTGGGGGTCAAGTACCACCTGGGGGTTGACGGTCTCAGCCTGCCGCTGGTCGTTCTGACCACCCTGCTGACCACCCTCAGCCTGTGGTATTCTTCCTTTACCATCCACAAGCGGGTCAAGGAATTCTTTGCCCTGTTCCTCATGCTGGAGATGGGCATGCTGGGCGTATTTGTGGCGTTGGACCTGATTCTCTTCTACTTCTTCTGGGAAATCGGTCTGGTGCCTATGTTCCTGCTCATCGGTATCTGGGGACAGCCCAAAGACCGTCCGCAGTACTCGGCCATCAAGTTCTTTATCTACACCCTGGTTGGCTCTGTGGCGATGTTGCTGGCCTTTATCGGTATCTACATCGTCACCGGAACCTGGGATATGACCGAGATTCCGGCCCGCGCTCCCTTTGCCGACAATCTGGCTCTGGCAACCGTGGCCTTCTGGGCCATCTTTATTGCCTTTGCTATCAAGGTTCCGCTGTGGCCGTTCCATACCTGGCTTCCCGATGCCCACACTGCCGCACCGACCGCCGGCTCCGTTATCCTGGCCGGTATCCTGCTGAAGCTGGGCGGCTACGGGATGATTCGCATTCTCATTCCCTTCTTCCCGCAGGTCTTCCAGAATATGGCCTACGTGGTCGCCACGCTGGGCATTATCAGCATGATTTACGGCGCGCTGGTCAGCCTGGCCCAGTGGGACCTGAAGCGGCTCATTGCCTACTCGTCGGTGAGCCATATGGGGTACTTTATCCTGGGCCTGGCGGCGGCGGTGGCCGCCGCGCCGGCTGGTGAGGCCTTTTTCCAGAGCCGGGCCATCGCCTTGAACGGCGCGGTTCTGCAGATGGTCAACCACGGCCTGATTACCGGCGGTCTGTTCTTCCTGGTGGGCGTTATCTACGAGCGCACCCACACCCGCGACCTCAAGGCCTTTGGCGGCCTGTCGGCCAAACTGCCGGTGTACTACGCGGTGATGATGGTGACCGCCTTTGCCTCGCTGGGCCTGCCCGGTCTGGCCGGCTTCATCAGCGAATTCCTGGTCTTCCGCGGCTCCTTCCACCTCATCCCCACCTTTGCCATCATCGGCATCCTGGCGATTGTTTTGACCGCGGCCTACATTCTCTACAAAATCATCCAGTTCGTTTTCCTGGGCGAGTTCAGCGAAGAAAAATGGAACAAAATCTTCGACCCGGAACACTGGCATTTCAGTATGGATATGGCTCCCTTTGAGCTGGTCACCATGGCCCCGCTGGTCATCGGAATGATTTTGATTGGGATTTCTCCTTCCTTTGTGCTGAACACTATCAACGCCACCAGCGTGGTGATTTTGCAAGCCTTGCGCTAACCCGTATGGCGACCTGCCGCCGGCGGGTCGCCCGGAACCCTACGTCCTCGTAGGAGGTTGAACTTGAACGACTTACTGCTTCTGTCTCCTGAAATTATTATCGCCGTGACGGCTTTCCTGGTGCTGACCCTGGATATCATCTGGAAGGGCGACCGTCGAAGTGCGGTCATCCTGCCCTGGGTAACCGTGGCCGGGGCCGTGGCCGCGCTGTTGGCTGTGGTGTACATCTGGCCCGCGGCCAGCGATACCTACGGCATTGCCACCGACACCGGGAATTTTGTCCCCATGCTGGCCCTGGACCGGCTGGCTATCTTCTTCAAAATCCTGGCCGTTCTGACCGTGGCCCTGGTTGGCCTGAGCGCGGTGGATTTTATCGCCCAGCGTTCCCCCTTCCGGGGTGAATTTTACGTCTTCACCCTGCTGGCCGGCCTGAGCCTGATGCTCCTCTCTGCCGCCACCAACCTGGTGATGATTTACCTTTCGCTGGAGTTCCTGTCTATCAGCAGTTACGTGATGACGGCCTACCTGCGCCGGGACGACCGGTCGGTGGAAGCGGCGATTAAATACCTGCTGTACGGCGCGGTGGCCTCCGGAGTGATGCTGTACGGATTTTCCCTGCTGTACGGCGCCACCGGCAGTGTAGACCTGGCAACCATCGCCCGGCGAATCGGCGAGTCGCAGGTCAGCCTGACCTTTGTGGTATCCGCGGTGGTGATGATTCTGTCCGGTTTTGGCTTTAAGATTGCCCTGGTTCCCTTCCACCAGTGGTCTCCCGATGCTTACGAGGGCGCGCCCACGCCGGTGACGGCTTTCCTGTCCGTTGGCCCCAAGGCCGCCGGCTTTGCCGTACTCATCCGGGTGCTGGTGGTCGCTTTGCCGGAATACAGCGTCAACTGGACGGCCATCCTGTCGCTGGTCTCCATCCTGACGATGACCGTGGGCAATCTGGTGGCGCTGTGGCAGACCAACATCAAACGAATGCTGGCCTATTCCAGTATTGCCCAGGCCGGTTATATGCTCATCGGGCTGGCGGCCTGGTCAGCTGAACCGGGCGGCTGGGCCGGCAACGGCATCAGCGGAATTTTACTGTTCCTGTTTGCCTATATGTTCACCAACCTGGGGATTTTTGCCGTGGCAATTGCCCTGGAAAACCAGCTCGGCACGGCCAATATCGACGACTATGCCGGCCTGATTCGCCGCTCCCCCTACCTGAGCATTGCCCTGATTATTTTCTTCCTGTCGCTTATCGGCATCCCCCCGACCGGCGGCTTTATGGGCAAACTGTTCGTCTTCGGCGCGGCCATCGACCGGGGCCTGTACATTCTGGCCGGTATCGGTATTCTGAACAGCGTTATCTCTGTTTACTACTACTTTGGCGTCGTGCGCCGGGCCTTCTTTGTGGAAGCAGAGGATGACACCCCTATCCGGGTCAGCCCGGCCTTGAACCTGGTGGTCACCGTAACTATGATAATGACCCTGCTGATTGCCCTGTACGGACAGCCGTTTATCAACCTGGCAAACAGCTCCGCCCAGATACTGGCCGCGGCGTTTTAATCCCGACATCCCGTCAACCGAGGCCGGGCAATGTCCCGGCCTTTTTAATG
>RFJV01000545.1 GCA_003694775.1 Chloroflexota bacterium
CCGAATGCGCTACCCCCAGTTTCCGGAACCCATCGGCGTTATTCGCGACATCCAGCGCCCCACCTACGAAGAAAGTGTGCTGGGGCAAATCCAGGAGGCTATCCAGAAGCGCGGTCAGGGCGACCTGCGCAAGCTGTACTACGCAACCCACACCTGGGAAGTCCTGCCAGAGGCCGGCGATGGCCGGGATGGGCACGAAAGAACCACCCAGGAGACAGCCCCGTCAGTGCCCAGCGAGTTTGATGATGAATACACCGGCGTAGCCTTCCACGGTGAAGGCGAGGAAAAGGCCGCCCCGCCTCTGCTGGATGCCGTTCTGGCCGACCTGCACCCCCGCCGCCCGCTGACCGCTTCGGCTGACATTTCGCTGGCCGAGGCTATCGACATCTTGCAGAAGTACAACGCCGGCTTCCTGGCCTTGCTAGACGATAACGGCAAACTGGCTGGTGTCTTCACCGAGGGCGACGTGTTCACCAAAGTGGCCGGACAGGTAAAACGGCCGGCAGTCGAAAGCGTCCGCAACTACATGACCCAGGATGTCATCACCCTCCAACCCAACGACCGGCTGGCCTATGCCCTGCACCTGATGGCTACCCATAAAATCCGGCATATCCCCCTTGTGGATGATGACGGCAGACCGGTAGGCGTGCTGTCCTTCCGAACCGTAGTCCACTACCTGAAGAAGAACTTCGCGGCCTAATCCTGTAAACCTGTAGAAATGTAGGGCAACTGCTAGCAGTTGCCCTACATTGTTCCTGTTTCCGCGGCCTCAGCATCCTCGGTAGTTCAGGCTGGATGTTTTGCCCGTTCCCGTTATGACCTTAACCCAACGCATCAAAGAAAAGGCCCTGGACCTGGGCTTTGACCTGATTGGCATCGCCCCGGCGCAGTACGCCCCCCACGCCGGGGCGTTCCGTCGCTGGCTGGCAAACGGCTACCACGCCGGGATGGGCTGGCTGGCCCGCGACCCGCATCGCCGGGAAGACCCGCGGCAGGTGGTCGCCGGGGCACAGTCGGTAGTGGTAGTGGGAGTGTCTTATTTTTTGCTCGACCCGCCGCCGGCGCTGTGGAACGACCCCTCGCGCGGGCGCATTGCCCGCTACGCCTGGGGCCTGGACTACCACGACCACCTTCTGCCCCGCCTGCGCGCCCTGGGCGACTTTGTCGAACAGGAAGCCGGTCGCCATCTGGCCCAACGGGCCTACGTAGACACCGGCCCGGTGCTGGAGCGAGAATTTGCCGCCCTGGCCGGTATCGGGTTTGTGGGCAAAAACACTTTGCTCATCAGCCCCCGTTTTGGCTCCTATCTTTTTCTGGGCGAAATCCTGGTGGATGTGGAGCTGGAATACGATTCTCCCCTGCCGCCGGACCCGCAGACCGCCCGGCAGACCGGCCATCGGACGGGAACGTGCGGCGCGTGCACCCGCTGTTTGCAGGTTTGTCCCACCCAGGCCTTTCCGGCCCCCTACGTCCTCAACAGCAACCGCTGTATTTCCTACCTGACCATAGAACTGAAAGGCGCAGTTCCGGTGGAACTGCGCCCCCTGCTGGGAAACTGGATTTTTGGCTGTGATGCCTGCCAGGAAATTTGTCCCTGGGTGCGCCGGTATTCCCAACCGGGCCGGTTGCCGTTTCTGCATTTTGACCCCGATTGGGCCATTCCCCGCCTGACCGATTTGATGGCTCTGGACGATGCCGGTTTCAATGCCCGCTTCAAGGGTACGCCGGTAAAACGGGCCAAACGCCGCGGTCTGCTCCGCAATGTGGCGGTCGCCCTGGGCAATTGGGGCAGTCCGGAGGCCCTGCCGGTGCTGGAGCGCGCCCTTCACGACCCGGAACCGTTGATACGCGACCACGCGGCCTGGGCCATCCGGCAAATCCGGAACCGGTAGGGGGCTAGGCAGTCAGGTCAAACACCGGCGGGAAGTGGTCTTCCAGAATCTGTACCCGCGCCGCCGTTGCCCCCAGCTCCGACAGGGCGGTAACGTTATCGGGATTATCCATCGCGTACAATCGCGACGCCGATTCCTCGTCCATTTCCACGCCCAGAGTCTGCCGGAGCCACGCCGGGTCGAACAGCACATTGTACCGCAGGTAGTGGAGCAGGGCCGGGCCGCGGCCCAGGAGGTCGTTCCGCAGGTCGCCAATCTCGCTGTCTATCACCCAGGCGGTAGGGCTGTTCGACATCCACTGCAGAAGCGTCTGGGTCAGCTGGTCGCAGTCGGCCATAATCGAGAGGATAGACTGTGCCGCCAGCCGTGCCGCGGTCATCTCCATCACCTGGCGCGGGTCCATACGGGTGGGATGACTGCCCGTGCCCACAGAGGCTAGCAGGAGCCGGTCCTCGCCCACGGCCCACTGGAGGCCAAACCCTTCCAGGGTGGCCAGCATCATAGCCGGCAGGGACGGGTTGTTGTACGGACTGACCCCGCCATCCACAAACGCACCGCTCACCCCCTGGGCGACCTGCAGGTCTTCCGGCTCAAAGTAGTGCGGCGCGGCAGTACTGGCCCGCACCACTTCGCGCAAGAGATAATCCTTGTTGGGCACACCGCCGCCGGGAGAGGGGTTGAAATATTTCCCCCGCGGGTTGTTGTGAATTATCCACGGACTGCCGGTATCCAGCCGTTTAGCCACAATCAGCAGACCGGTACGCAGTTTGTCGCTTCCCAGAGTGATGTCGTCAAAATAGTGACGGAGAGCATTCTCCAGCGGCTCCCGCGGAAACTTGGCCGACAGCAGACCCAGCCGCCAGGGTGGCTTTTTGAAGACTTCCGCGGCCAGAGAGCGGTACAGGGTTTGCAGTTCCTCCACCGAAAAGCCCAGCGCCAGCCCCGCGGCAATGATAGAGCCGGTAGACGTGCCGGCAATCAGGTCAAAATAATCGCACAGGCGAAAATTGGGGTCCCCGCCGGCGCGGCGGCGCAGGATGTCTTCAATCCGGGCCAGGTAGCCCAGGGTCAGCGCGCCGCGAATGCCGCCGCCATCCAGAGCCAGAATACGCTTGGGGCCAGGGCCAAACAGGTGCTCGTCCCGTGTTCGGTTCAGCATAGGGTCTCCTTTCTCAAGGTAGCAAAGTAGCAAGGTAGCAAAGTAGCAAGGTTGCAAGGTTGCAGGGCAACTGCGGCAGTTGTCCGACAGCTTCACTCTCCGGCCAGTACTTCGGACAGGCGCTGGACCAGGGCCACAAAGGCATTGACCGTGCGCTGGATGCGCGGCGGGTCGCCGGTAAAGGCCCAGCCGTCCGGGGCCGGGAAAGGCTGGTAGGTGCGCAGGTAGGCGTTCAGTTCAAACTGGGCCGCGGGAATTTTCAGTGTTTGGGAGACAAAACTGGTAACGGTGTGCTGTTTTTCGCCGCCGGGGAATATGTTGTCGATGTCCAGACGGTCCAGCCGATGCAGATTGTCACCGCCGGTGGCAAAGCCGAACTGGCACAGCGTGTCAATAATCAGTTGGCGTAAATGCGGCGGGCAGGAACGTCCGTGCATAGTTCCCAGGGCAATGCCAAAATGACGCCGCGGCGACGCGCCATGAATGTCTATAACAAAGCGGATGGACGCGGTTCTGATAATCTGGGCCAGGTATGCTTTATAGGGAGATTCCCGGTCGTAGTTGGGGTCTGTATCGGACTTGTGGTGCGTATACAGCACGGGCGCGCCGGTCCGCTCGGCCACCAGCCGGGCAAAGCTGGCGGTGTATTCGTCGGGCAGTTTGAGCTTTCCGTTGCGAATGTGGGCCGCGCCGTGCGGTGCAGACAGCAAAACCGGCAGTCGACCGGGCAGGTAGGTGTATTCGGGCAGGTCATAGGGGGCGGGTTCACGGTAGTAAATATCTGCTTCCAGCTCGTGCAGTCGAGCAATAATATTGAACACGGTCTCCCCCGTTAAAA
>RFJV01000093.1 GCA_003694775.1 Chloroflexota bacterium
GAAGGATGAAATCTATTTGTCACCCTTCAATCTCCAATCTCTAATATTCAATTTCCACTGTCTACTATACCCGGAAGCGGCTGTTTCGTCAACAGGGTTACGACACCCGCGGGATTCGGGCCAGCAGTTCGCTGACCACCTCGTAGTTGACCGTCCCCAGCCGGTCGGCCACTTCTTCGGCGGTGATTTCCTCGTTGCCCTGCCGGCCTATCAGCACCACCTCGTCGCCCTGGCGCACATTGGGGATGTGGGTAACATTGATGGCGGCCTGGTCCATACTGACCCGCCCCACCAGGGGCGCGCGCTGGCCTTTGACCAGCACCTCCCCCCAGGTACGCGGGCCGCGGCGGAAGCCGTCGGCGTAGCCAACCGGGATGATGGCGATGGTTTCGGTTCCTTTGGTGCGGTAGACGGCGCCGTAACCGATGGGACTGTCCGGCGGCAGGGTTTTGACCTGTCCTACCGTGGTTTTAAACGCCAGCGCCCGGCGGAATCCTTCCGGCAGAGGCGTCTCCGGTGACGGCGGCAGGCCGTACAGTCCAATGCCGACCCGCACCATATCGTACCGGCCTTCGGGCAGGTTAATCAGGCCGGCGGTGTTGCAGGCATGCGCCAGCGGCGGACGCAGTCCGGCTTCGTCCAGTTGAGCCAGCACCTGGTTGAACCGGCGAAGCTGTTCACGGGCGTGGCTCAGGTCGGCCTCGTCTGCCGTGGCCAGGTGGGTGTAAATCCCCTCCACCTTCAGACCGGGCAGGCGGATGGCCTGCATAAAGGGCAGGACTTCATCGGGCAGAAGCCCCAGCCGGCCCATCCCGGTATCTACCTTGACGTGCAGGTAAGCCGTCTGGTTCAAATCCAGCGCGGCCCGGCTGAACGCCCGTGCCAGCTCCAGGCTGAAGATGGTCGCGCTCACCTGGTAGCGAATGGCCTCGTGGGCCTGCCAGGCCGGCATATAGCTCATCACCAGAATCGGCGCGTCGACCCCGGCCTTGCGCAGGGTGATAGCCTCGCCCAGCGTTGCCACCCCCACCCACGAGGCGCCATTGTTCAGCACCGTGCGGGCCACCTTAACCATTCCGTGCCCGTAGGCGTCGGCCTTGAGGACGGCCAGAATCCGGGCCGGCGCGGCCATATCAACCAGCCGGCGGACGTTGTTAGCCACGGCATCCAGGTCTATTTCCACCCAGGTGGGGCGGGCCGGCTGGCGGATGCGCACCCGCTCCCAGCCGGCCCCCTGACGGACCAGCCGCCAGGAATCCCGGTCGGGGTGGGCCAGCAGTTTCTTGACCACCCGCTCCAGCCGCACATCTGCCCCGCCTTTGACCAGCACCACTGTATCCGGGGAGAGCAAATCTTCCAGCGCGGCCACTGCGTCGTCGCTGGTAAAGGTCACGTGGACGGCGTGCTGGCCCATTCCGGCCTCGAGCGCGGCCGCGGCAATCTCCTGGGCCGCTTCGCCTTTGGTCACCAAACGGGTCAGCAGGGGCGCGGCGTAGGCTCCAATCTGGCGGTGCGCCGCCACCGTCTCATCTCCCAGGTCGGGGATGTCGCCCAAAACGGCCACCTTGTGCGCGCCGGGAAGCTCCGCCAGCGTGTCCAGGGCGGCCTGCATGGCTTCGGGGCTGGCGTTGAAGGTATCGTCCAGAATGAGTGTGCCGTTTCTGCCGGCCAGCAGATTCATCCGGCCTGGAACACGCGGCATAGCCGCCAGCGCGTCCAGGGCCTCGCGGGGCGACACATCGAACACCAGGCCAGTGGTGACCGCGGCCAACAGCGGATAAATCTGGTGGCGTCCCAGCAGGGCCGTGCGGGCGGGGTAAGATTGGCCGTTGTACAGCAGGGTAAAGGTCATTCCCTCCGGCGAAAGGGCGATATCCACGGCTCGCACGTCTGCGCCGGTGCTGAGGCCAAAGGTCAAAATACGGGCCTGCGTGCGGGGAACCATCCCGGCGACGCGCGGGTCATCGGCATTGAGGATGGCCGCGCCGTTAAACGGCAGGGCCTCGATGAGTCGCCCCTTTTCCGCGGCAATGTTGTCCAGCGTGCCCAGATAGGCCAGATGGGTCTTGTTGATGGTGGTGATGACCCCCACCCTGGGGCGCACCAGCCGGGCCATCTCGCCGATTTCGCCAAAGGTGTCGCAGGCCATTTCCAGCACGGCAATTTCACAGCCCGGCTCCAGCCGGCCCAGGGCAATGGGCAACCCGTACCGCCCGTTGTAGCTACCGTAGTTTTTGAAGACGTTGTACCTCTGCTGAAGCACCGCGGCGATGGCTTCTTTGGTGGTGGTCTTGCCGCTGGAGCCGGTCACCCCGATAACCGTGGGCTGATACTTCTGCATGATGAAGGCGGCATAATCGGCCAGGGCCTGCTGGAGACTGGGCACAACAATCGTGGTCACCGGCGGGTCGGTCTGGGGAACGGCTTCCGGAACTTCGCACAGAATGCCGGCCGCGCCCCGGCGAATAGCGTGCCCGATGTAATCGTGCCCGTCGCCGGTGGCTGTTCTGACCGCCAGAAAGAGTTCGCCCGGTTCCAACTGGCGGGAATCAAAGGCAAAACTGCTGAACTGCGTGGCGACAGGCCGTCCGTGGAGCTGGCCCTCAGTGGCCTGGAGTAAATCGTCGAGGTAAATCACTGTTTCCCAATCTCCTTAACCGGTATAATCTTACAATCATAGCCGATAACAAAAAATTGTCAACAGGGAACGGTTTCAGGTACAATCGGGGAAAAAGCGGAGGCAGTGCCTATGTTGACCCCCATTACCCTGCACCCGATAGCCGTAGTCAGGAGCCAGTTCACCGAGAATACCCCCCCGGAAGTGATGCGCCAGGCGCAAAGCCGGCTGGAATTCCTGCCGGAATACGAACCGGGCCTGATGGGGCTGGAACCGGGAATGGATATTGTGGTGATATTTGTCTTCGACCGGGTCAGGCCGGATGAGGTGCATCTTCAGCTCCATCCCCGCCACAACCCGGAGAACCCTTTGCGCGGGGTTTTTGCCACCCGCACCCAGTTTCGGCCCAACCCGCTGGGACTGACAGCGGTCCGCATCGAAGCGGTCGACGGGCCGGTGCTGACCGTGTCGGGGCTGGACGCGCTGGACGGCACGCCGGTGCTGGATGTAAAACCGTATGCCGGCTATTTTGACGCCGACAGCGCCGGCCAGCAGTTGGAGGTACGCGAGGTCAGCAGTCTGCAGGAGGCGCGGGAGGCCATCGACCGGATTGATGCGGAGATTATCCGTCTGCTGGGAAACCGGGCCGGTTACGTGCGCCAGGTGACCCGCTTCAAGCGAACGGCAGAAGACGTGCGCGCCCCGGCCCGCTACAACGAAGTGATGCGCCGGCGCCGGGAAATGGCCGCAGAGGTCGGGCTGAATCCGGATGTCATCGAGGCGATGTACCGTCTGCTGGTAGACAACTTCATCCGCGAAGAGATGAAAATACTGGGGTTGAATGATGAATGATGAATGGTGAATTTTGAGGTCACTATTCAGGCCAAGAGAAAAATCCGGTAAAGCGTCATCAATTCCGACCATCTTACGTAAAACGTAAATCGTAATCCGTAATTTTCCGTCCTTACGGGGTACGTTTTACGTCTGATTGTCGAAAAAATGACCGGGGACGCAGTCGTCTCGACTGCATCGTGTTCTATTCGTGGATGGCTGAACAGTTACATTTTGAGTTTTGAATGTCAAAATTCCGTCATTCGTCATTCGTCATTCGTCGTTCGTCGTTCGTCGTTCGTCACCAGTTGCCGGTAGACTTCCACCGTTTTGCGGGCCACCGCGGCCTGGGTGTAGTGCTCCGTGACCCGGCGACGGCCTTTTTCCCGCAGGGTTTCCCGCAGGGGGAC
>RFJV01000094.1 GCA_003694775.1 Chloroflexota bacterium
CCGGTCTCATCCACCCACTGCCGCCCCACCGAGAGAACGGTATAACCCTCGTCGCGCCAGACCACCCGCCGCGGGGCAACCAATCCTTCGCTATCAACCTCCGTAAACAATTCAACCGGTTCCGCAATAAACTCCATCGGCCACACCTCCGTAAACTCTGGTGGATTATCACTGTGCTTCTGCCACCATGCTGCTCTACTGCTTTACTACCTGAACAAAACCAGAAAAATATTATAGCCAATAGCCCGCGTTGCCACAACCTCAACGGTCTGATATAATCTCTGTTCGGAGAACAGCTATGAAACCGGACAGGCGGTACAGTTCACAAATTCCTTCGGCCCTGACCATCCACCGTTTGCCGCCGCGCCAGCGCTGGAACGCCCGCTATGCCGGCCTGCCGCCGGAGGCACGGCGACAGCCCACACCGCTGGTGGCGGAATGGCTGGCCCGCCTGCCGGAGCAGGGCCGGGCGCTGGACGTGGCCGCGGGCGCGGGTCGAAATACGGTGGCCCTGGCCCGGCATGGTCTGCGCGTCGATGCGGTGGATATTTCCGAGCAGGGACTGGCCCTGGCCCGCCGCAGAATGCAGGCCGCCGGTCTGCCGGATGGCCGGGTGCAGTTCATCCTGGCCGATATCGAACGGCCCTGGCTGCCAAAGGCGCAGTACGATGTCATTGTGGTCACTTTTTTTCTGCACCGCCCGCTGTTTCCCCTGCTCCAACAACGGCTGGCCCCCGGCGGCTGGCTGATTTACGAATCGTTCACCGTTGACCAGCCCGTCGCACCCGACCAGCACCCTATCCGTCCGCATTTCCTGTTGAGGCGGGGTGAACTGCGGGCCGCATTTGCCGGCCTGGATATTCTGTACTACGACGAAGGTCTACACGAAGACAAGGCCACGGCCCAGCTTGTCGGCCAAAAGAGGGGAATTGATGACCATCTTCAAGGTTGACCTGCACACGCATACCCGTATTTCCAAAGACGGCAGTCTGAAACCGGCGGATATCGTGCGGCTGGCTCGCCGGCGAGGTCTGGACCGCCTCTGCATTACCGACCACAACGCCATCGAAGGCGCGCTGGCGGCACAGAAGCTGGACCCGGAACTGGTGATTGTGGGGGAAGAGATAAAAATCGACCGGAATTGCGAAATCCTGGCCTTTTTTGTGCGGGAATGGGTGCCGCCCGGACTGTCGGCGCGGGAGACGGTGGCCCGACTCAAGGCACAGGGCGCGGTTATCAGCATCTCCCACCCGTTCGACCGTCACCGCAACCAGCCGTGGGAAGAAGCGTGGCTGGAAGAAATTCTGCCGGATATCGACGCAGTGGAAGGCTTCAATGCCAGGGCCATCCACGCCGAGGACAACGAGCGGGCCATGCAGTTTGCCGCCCGGCACGGCTTGCCGGTCACTGCGGGGAGCGATGCTCACATCGGCCGCGAAGTCGGCGCGGCGTACCTGGAAATGCCGGCCTTCACC
>RFJV01000546.1 GCA_003694775.1 Chloroflexota bacterium
AAACTCACAAACTCACAAACTCATAAATTATATTCCCGGAGTATGGCTTGAATGAACACAAACGCCTCTGCTCAAACTTCTCTGAAAATCGTAGGGCCGGCTCTGCCCCATCTGCCCTGGGAAGACCGTCCCGCCGACAGCAGTGATGTCGTCTGGCGCTTCAGCCAGAACCCCATTATCAATCACGACGCTATTCCTACCTCCAACAGCATCTTCAACAGCGCGGTGGTTCCCTTTGGCGATGGTTTTGCCGGCGTATTCCGCTGTGACGACAAACGCCGCCTGATGCAGTTGCATTCGGGGCGCAGTACCGACGGCCTTCACTGGACCATCGACCCCGACCCCATTCGCTTCATCCCCGATTCGCCCCAGGTAGAAGAAATCAGCCGGTTTGAATACGGCTACGACCCGCGGGTCTGCTGGCTGGAGGACCGGTACTACATTACCTGGTGCAACGGCTACCACGGACCGACCATCGGCGTGGGCTATACCTACGATTTTCAGCAGTACTACCAGCTCGAAAATGCCTTTTTGCCCTTCAACCGCAACGGCGTGCTGTTTCCGCGGCGAATCAACGGCAAGTACGCCATGCTCAGCCGGCCCAGCGACAACGGGCATACCCCCTTTGGCGACATTTACTACAGTGAAAGTCCGGATATGACCCACTGGGGCCGGCATCGCTTTGTGATGGGGCCAATCGGTGGCTGGCAGGCAACCAAAATCGGCGCCGGCCCTACCCCCATCGAAACCAGCGAAGGCTGGCTGTTGATTTATCACGGCGTTCTGACCTCCTGCAACGGCTTTGTGTACAGCTTTGGCGCCGCCCTGCTGGACCTGGACCAGCCCTGGAAGGTCATTGCCCGCGGCGCGCCCTACCTGCTGGCCCCACAGGCCCCCTACGAGCGCACCGGCGACGTTCCCAACGTGGCCTTCCCCTGCGCCGCCCTGGTCGACGCCCCGACCGGACGGATGGCTATCTACTACGGCGGCGCCGATACGGTAGTCTGCGTGGCGTTTGCCTACGTGAATGAAATTGTAGATTTTGTCAAGCAAAACCCGGTGCGGTAAATCGGTCTGACAACGTACCGGACAGGCGGGAGAGACAATGACCCCGGAAGTACTGCAAAGATACCGGCAAGAAACTGCCGAAGAACTCACCCAAAACATTCTGCCTTTTTATCTCCAGCACGCGCTTGACTCTCAAAACCGCGGCTTTTACGGCTATATCGACCGGTACAAACGCATCAACTCCGCCGCCCCCAAAGGACTTATCCAGCACACCCGCATTCTCTGGACCTTTTCTCGCGCTTACCGTCTGCTGGACCGGCCCGAATACCTGGCTATGGCCCGCCGCGCTTACCAGGACCTTTTGGCAATGTTCTGGGACCCGCATGACGATGGCTTCTACTGGCTCGTCTACGCCGACGGCGCGCCCCTGGAAGCCGACAAAATCACCTATGGGCAGGCCTTTGGCATTTACAGTCTGGCCGAATACTTCCTGGCGACCCGCCACCAGGAAAGCCTGGACTACGCCCTCCACCTGTTCGACCTGCTCCAGCGCTACACCCTGGACCCCCAACACGGTGGCTACTTTGAAGGCCGCGCCCGCGGCTGGCTGCCCAACGGCATCTACACCCTGGACAACAAACAGCCACCCGCGGCCAAGTCGATGAACACCCACCTGCACCTCATCGAAGCCTTTACCGCCCTTCTGCTGGCCTCCAGCAGTACAGCCGTCCGGGACGCCCTGCACAACCTGCTGGGTCTGACCCTCCGCCATATCCTGTCTGCCAGCGGGGACCATTTCCGTCTCTTCTTCGCCGACAACTGGCAGTCCCTCAACGACCACATCTCCTACGGGCACGACATCGAAGGAAGCTGGTTGCTGGTAGAAGCCGCCGAGGCGCTGGATGACCCCACCCTGACAGAGAAGATGCACCGAATATCGCTGACGATGGCCGAAGCCGTTCTTCGCCAGGGGGTCGATACCGACGGCGGTCTGTTCAACGAGGCCTCTCCCGCCGGTCTCCTGGACGACCACAAGGACTGGTGGCCCCAGGCCGAGGCAATGGTCGGATTTCTCAACGCCTACCAGCTCAGCCGCCGCCCGGAATTTCTCCAGGCCTCGCTCAATGCCTGGCATTTTGCCCAAAAACACCTGGTCGACCGCCAGCAAGGAGAATGGTTCTGGGGCATTGCCCACGACGGTCATATTTACCGCCCGGAAAAAACATGTTCCTGGAAAGGCCCTTACCACAACGGACGGGCCTGTATGGAAGTGATGACCCGGCTGGACAGCCTGCTCCGGCCCGCCTCACCGGGCCAACCGATGCCCCGCGTCCAGACTGCCTCTACTTGACCAAAAGCCCCCAAAAGAATAAACTAACACCCACACCAGATGAGGGCGGCCCGGTATGCCGCCCCTCATCGGCTATCCTCATTTCCGCACAAGGAGCGCCTCGTGACAGACACGCTACGCATTACGCCGCTCGGCGGCCTGGGTGAAGTGGGCAAAAATATGATGCTGATTGAATACGGGGACGATGCCATCGCCATCGACTGCGGCCTGATGTTCCCGGAACACGATATGCACGGCATCGACCTGGTGATTCCGGACATCACCTACCTGCAGGATAACCCCGACCTGCTGAAAGCCATCTTCCTGACCCACGGTCACGAAGACCACATCGGCGCCCTGCCCTACATCCTGCCGGAAGTGCCGGTTCCCCTGTATGCCACCCCCTTAACCCGCGGCCTGATTGAAATCAAGCTCAAGGAAGCCCGGCTCCTGTCCAAGATTGACATCCACACCATCGACACCGACAGCGTCATTGAAATTGGCCCCTTTACCGTGGAACCGTTCCATGTCTGTCACTCCATCCCGGATGCCGTGGGGTATGCCATCTACACGCCCCGCGGCCTGATTGTCCACACCGGGGAATACAAGTTCGACGATACCCCCGCCGACGGGCGTCCCCCGGACATCGACCGCCTGCGGCGCTACGGCGATGAGGGCGTCCTGGCCCTCCTGTCCGACAGCACCAACGCCGAACGCCCCGGACGCACCCCCTCGGAGCAGATTGTCAGCCAGGCCTTCGACAAAATCTTTGCCCGCGCCCGCGGGCGCATCATCGTTGCCACCTTTGCCTCCAACATTTCCCGCGTTCAGCAGGTCATCAATACGGCTATGCAGTACAACCGCAAGGTGGCTGTGGTGGGGCGCAGTATGGTGGAAACGGTCAAAATGGCAATGAACCTGGGCTACCTGACCGTCCCGGAAGACATCCTCATCCACGTAGACGACCTGGACGACTACCCCGACTCCCAGATTGCTATTGTCTGCACCGGTACGCAGGGCGAACCCACCAGCGCCCTGGTGCGGATGGCAAACCAGGAGCACCGGCAGGTTTCCCTGAAAGCCGGCGACACCGCCATCCTCTCCGCCACCGCCATCCCCGGCAACGAGGAGCTGGTCAACCGGACTATTAACAACCTGTTCCGCCTGGGGGTAGACGTTATCTACCAGAACCTGATGCCGGTCCACGTTTCCGGACACGCGGCCCAGGAAGAGCAGAAGCTGATGCTGGAGCTGACCCGTCCGGAATACTTTATCCCCATCCAGGGCGAATACCGGATGCTGGTTCTGCACGGACGCGTGGGCGAGGAGGTCGGTATTCCGCCGGAGCGCATTTTTGTGGTGGAAAACGGGCAGGTGATTGAGTTCGATGAGGACGGGGCCTACCGGGCCGAGAAGGTTCCCAGCGGGCACGTGCTGGTCGACGGGCTGGGAATTGGCGACATTGGCAGTGTGGTCCTGCGCGACCGTCACCAGCTGGCCCGCGATGGCTTTGTGGTAGTGGTCATTGTGCTCGACGAGCAGACCGGCGAGCTGGTGGAGGGGCCGGAGATAATTTCGCGCGGCTTCGTTTACATGCGGGATGCGGAAGACCTGCTGGACGAGGCCAAAGAGCGGGTGATTGACCTGCTGGAAAGCGGCAACGTGCACCGCGACACCGCCTCTACCGTAGTGCGCGACAACCTGAGCCAGTTCCTCTACAAGCGCACCCGCCGCCGCCCGATGATTTTCCCGATGGTGGTGGAAGTGTAGCTGAGGTGCAGTTCTCAAGCCAGCAGAAAAGCCTGGCCGGGTAAACACTAATGATAGCTAACAAACGTCAATCGCCAATCGTCAATCGCCAATCGCATTATGATGCCGCCGTCCCGGCCTCTGTCGCCGACTCTGCCGGCGGGGGCGGGATGAGCGCCCGCGGC
>RFJV01000547.1 GCA_003694775.1 Chloroflexota bacterium
CAGTTCTTTGCCCAGATGCAGACCGGCCAGTGTCAGCCCGGCGATGGTTTTGGCGTCTTCTATCTCCCCGCGGCGAATCATCGCCATGGCCTCGGCCCAGGGGACGGTCAGCACCTCGATGTGCTCGTCGAACTCCAGGTTGTTGGGACCGGGGGTCAGGCCGGTAGCCAGGTACAGATGCAGGTACTCGGTGAGGATGCCCGGTGCGCTGTAGAAGCCGCCCAGCCTGTGCCAGGTCGCGGCCCGGTCGCCGGTTTCTTCCAGCAGTTCCCGCGGCGCGGCCTCGTCCGGGTCCTCGCCGGCTTCCAGACCGCCGGCGGGCAGTTCGATGAGCCATTTTTCCGCCGCGGCCCGGTACTGGCGCACCAGCCGCACCTCGTTCTGGGCGGTCAGCGGGACGATGACCACCGCCCCTTTGTTGACCACCACTTCCCGGCCTACTACCTGCCCGTCGAGCAGACGTGCCCGGCGCAGACTCAGGTCGAAAAGTTTGCCTTCAAAAACAGTTTTTTCTTCGATGATGGTTTCTGGTTTCATTCTATCTCCAAAATCATGCCAGCATAGAAAACGTTTCGCCGTCCAGGGTGTGGTAAGTGCGCAGAAGGTTGGCGGTCAGGCAGGAGTGGACGGGCAGGATGACCAGCAGGTCGCCGGGGTGCAGGCCGGCCAGAGCATCGGGCGGCAGGCGCACCAGCCCGTGCTCCTGCGACAGGCCGGAGACGTATCCCTCCGGCAGGCGCGGCCCCCAGCCATCCGGGGCCGGCAGAGCCGGCCAGCCGAACACCTGCCGGCCCTGCGGGTCGACAATAAACTCTTTGGACAGGTGCACCGCGCCGCCGTAAATAACGGCCTTGCCCTGTTCCGGGTGCACGGCCACTACCGGACAGACTGCGGCCACGGCAATTTCCTCTTCCCGGCAGGCCCCAATCTGGCACTGCATCACGTCGAAGAAGACAAAATTACCGGGCCGGATTTCATCCACCGCCGACAGGTCGTCTACCAGACTGCAAGTGGGTGTATCGCCGATGGACAGCTCCAGGCCGGGACGGTTCAGCCGGTCGCGGGCCGCGGCCAGGCGGTGCACCATCTGCCGGTAGACTGCGGCCACCTCCGCCTGCCCACGGGCCCGGTAGCTGTGTCCGGCGTGGGTCAGCAGGCCGCGCAGGGCCATCCGGGGCGAGGCTTCGACCTGCCGGGCCAGGGCCTCCAGCCGCGGCCCGTCCGCCCAGTCGACGCCGGTGCGCCCGTAGCCTACATCCACCTTGAGCCAGACATCCACCGCCGCGGCCAGCCGGGCGGACAGGGTGCTGACCACCGCTTCGGCTTCTACCAGCAGGCCCAGCCGGACCTGCCCGGCCAGCCGGTTGATGGCCTCTATTTCCCGCAGGTTCACCGGAAAGGCGATGGTGATGTCGGTCCAGCCGTGGCGGGCAAAATATCCGGCCATACTGACCGAGGAGACGGTGATTGCCGACACCCCGGCCTGCCGGAACCATTCGCCAATTACCGCAGACTGGTGGGTTTTGAAGTGCGGGCGGAAGCGGACACCGCTGTGCCTGGCCCGCGCCGCCATTCGCTGAATATTGGCCACCGCCCGTTCGCGGTTCAGCAGGAGGGTGGGGGTGGTGATGGTCTCAAAGATGGGAGAGATTCGCCGCTCGTCATTCATCATCCGTCATCCGTCGTTAGTCGTTCGTCCTTCGTCGTTGGTCGTTCGTCACCCTTCCCCCAGCACCGCTTTGACCTCTGCCTCCGGGATGTCGGCAAAAACATCCACATCACCGATACCGCGGGGCAGGACAAAGCGCAGTTGGCGGCCCCGCCGCTTTTTGTCGGTAGCCATCGCGGCCAGCACCTCGTCCGGCGCGTAGGGGGGTGGTTCTGTGGGCAGGCCGGTCCGGGCCAGCAGACGGGTGATGCGGTCGGCGGTGTCTGGGGGGCACAGGTCCAGCCGGACGGCCAGCCGGGCCGCGCAGACAGTGCCCATTGCCACGGCCTCGCCGTGCCGGATGGTGTAGTCGGAAAGCCGCTCGAAGGCGTGTCCAAAGGTGTGGCCCAGGTTGAGCACGGCCCGCCGGCCCTGCTCAAACGGGTCTTCCTGCACCACCCGCACCTTTACCTGGATGGCCTCCGCCAGCATCCAGGTCTGGTCGTACCGGCCTGCTTCCAGGCTCTCAAACAGGGCCGGCGCGTCGATGATGCCGTGCTTGATGACCTCGGCCATACCGGCCCGGAACTCTGCCGCGGGCAGGGTTGCCAGCACCGCCGGGTCGACCAGCACCATTTCCGGCTGTTTGAACGCGCCGACCAGGTTTTTGCCCTGCGGCAGGTCAACCCCGGTTTTGCCGCCCACGCTGGAATCGACCATCGCCAGCAGGGTGGTGGGAATCTGCACCAGGGGGACGCCGCGCAGGTAGGTGGCCGCGGCAAAGCCGGCAGTGTCGCCCAGTACGCCGCCGCCCAGGGCCAGGATGGGACTGCGCCGGTCCAGGCCGGCTTCGACCAGGTTCCGGTAAAGTTGGGCCACGGTATCCAGAGTTTTGTACGGTTCGCCGTCGGGGATGTCTATCCGGACCGGGTCCAGGCCGGCGGTCTGAAGACCGGTCAGCAGGGGGTCGGCATAATGGCGGCCCACGGTGGGGTTGGTGACTACCGCGCACCGGCCCTGAAAGCCGGCCCGAACCAGCAGGTCGCCGGCCTGAGCCAGCAGGCCCTCGCCGATGAGGATGGGGTATTTGCCGTTGGGATGGGAAACGGTGATGGTATGCATTGGTGGCTCCATAATGAGGATTAAGGATTCAGGTAAACCATTGTTGTAACAGCCGGCAAAATTTGGTAAATGCCCGCTCTTTGGTACGAAGACTGACCCGCGATGCCAGCTCCTGAAAAATTCGGGCCGAAAAAGGGCGCTGGCTTTCTTTGAGAACCGCTAACATAGCCTCCTTGGGACGGGCCGGTTTTCCATTGGCCTGTCTCGGAAATCGGCGGCTCAAAATTGCCTCCAGTTGTTCTGATGAAACACCCAAAATTCTGGGGACATGAGGCGAAGAGGACCAGACCCAGATTTCCAATTCTGGGTCTAATACGATGACTCCGGCTCGACTGCGTCCATCCGGCTGTCTCCAGCCGTTTTCCTGAAGGGCTGTTTCCAGGATATTTTCTATTTGCTCGGCAGATTGATGTTCCTGACCGGAACCTTCGCGGTCCAGGAGAACTAGCGCATATTCAGCCTGTTGGAGATATGGACGCAAGATGGTCACTGCCTGATGATATACGCCGTTATCTCGCATAGGATGCCGGATAACTTTGAAGGTCAAACGGGGAATCCCCAGCGCCCGATGCCGGTATTCCAATAAAGTACGGACAACCCATTCAGCATCGGTATCGGCCACCAGGACGATGAGATTCATTCCAATACTCCTGCCGCAAAAAGTGTATCCAGGGAAAGGTCGCTTTTCCAGGCACGTAATGCCGGATGATGGTGTCCTCGTATCACTGCCGTTGCTCCGGTAGATGTTTTGGCAAATACCAGCAGTTGAGCAGGATGCGATAAAGCCAACACAAGAGGCGAATGCGTTGCTAAAAAGATTTGTCCCTGATATACAGAACTTAAAGCCTGAAAAACCCCCTCAATGGCACGGGGATGAATACCGTTTTCCGGCTCCTCAATCAGGAAAACATGGTCTTGGGGGGGGAGATAAGCTATCAGCGTTAAGGCCAGCAACCGCAAGGTCCCGTCTGACAAAAGCCAGGCTGGAACTTTCAGGCCGGTTTTATAACTGACCACCAGATATTGCGCCCGGTCTTCGGGGCGTTGGAAAATTTCTATCGTCTGCAGGTCGGGTAGAATGGTTTGGAGATGTCCCACCCACCATTCAAAACGTTGAGGATGGATTTCTTTGAGACGAGCCGCAATAACCGGTAGATTGGAGCCATCTGGCTGAAAGGTCTGGGGAGCATCTGCCGGGGTGGGCTGTCTCATCCAGGTGCTGTGAAGCTGTAAAATCTGTATCTGGGTGAGCAGAAACGATTTTAACCACAAGGCTATCGGAAAGCGTTCCTGGTCTTCGGGAATACCAGACAAAGCCAGCCGCCGCGGTGAGAGTCTAAAGGTAATATTCCAGCCGGTTGTTTCGGAACGGAAATAATCATTGCCGGGGTAATTTTTTCTGACGACCAGCCGGTAGCCGGCAGGTGTTCGGGTGTGAGAGGGGTGGACTACGGAGGAAGTATCGTCTGGCTCTATGGGGAACAAGGTGGGCTGAGCTGCTGTACCATTCCGAAACTGCTGGGTATTGACCAGCCACAGATTTTCCCGCTGAACTACAATACCTTCTTGTTCATCCTTGCCAATACATACTTCATATCGAACCTGGTCATAACCGCTGCGCAGCAGTGTATTGGGAATTTTTACATTGACGGCTAGTTCGAATTCCGGTGTTGAGCTGTCTGTCTGGAACGGCTTTTCCTGCCAAACCAGTTCCGATAGAGATGGAGCACGATTTCTGACTGCTTGTTCAACATCAGATTGTAAGGCATCCTGCAAAAAGCCGGCTATATCCAGCAGGGTGCTTTTACCGCTGGCATTAGGGCCTATGAGAATATTAAACGGGGCCAATTCTATCTTAACCTGCTTTAAACATTTATAATGACGCGCTTCAAATTGGGTAAACATTATCCCATCTCCTGCTTCTGCACCATCACACAAATTTGTTCCGCGGCCTGCGCTGGGGTCAGGTGGGTCACGTCCAGGTGGTGGGGAATGCGGGCGTAGGCCGGGCCGCGCTGTTTGAGCAGGTTCGACAGCCGGGCAAAGCGGCCTTCGTCCTGTTCGGCCAGCATGGGGCGGTTGTCGCTCTGGCCGATGCGCCGCCACAGCTCTGCCGGCTGGCAGTCCAGACAGATGACCAGCCCGCCGGCT
The DNA here is from genome assembly GCA_003694775.1 of Chloroflexota bacterium. Lineage (GTDB taxonomy): Bacteria > Chloroflexota > Anaerolineae > 4572-78 > J111 > J111. Next base: position 4,922 of record RFJV01000547.1, read on the forward strand.
TCCATTGCCCGCAGGTTGGCTTCGGGGACCAGTGCGCCGCCGCCGGTGGCAATGACCAGTCCGCGGGGGGCGGACAGCTCCCGGCACAGGCTGGCTTCCAGCCGACGGAAGTACGGTTCGCCGGACTCGGCAAAGATTTGGGGGATGGACCGGCCTTCTCTTTGCTCGATGAGGGTGTCCATATCCACAAATTCACGGCCCAGCCGGTCGGCAACGAGCTGTCCGATGGTTGATTTGCCGGTGCCCATAAAGCCGGTCAGGATGATGTTGCGCTCAGTCATCATTAGGGTTTACCTGGTCGATAGCTTTTTCCAGCAGGTCGGCCACGCCTAAGTTGGCGGCCCACTTCCGCAGGTAGGCGAAGTCGAGGCGGTCTGCCTGCACAGCCAGAATGCCCAGCACATCCCGCCACTGCCGCTCCGATACCTCGCCACCCTGCCGGTACCATTCCAGCTTGCTTAAGATAGTATCTTCTGGACTGGCTGCGTAGATGGTTTCTTCCTGGTCTGGCGCAGGGGTAATGGCAACCCGGCGCAGAAATTGGGCTTTGTCAAAGGGGCGTCCAGGCGAGACAAAGATGTCAACTTTGAACATCGTTTCCTGGTGGATAAGGTTGAAACTACTGCGACGACGAACGGCCTCCCGGACTGCGTTTTCATCAATGTAATAGGCGGGCTGTAAACTGGTCACCAGGGGGTGAATGTGTTCGGCACGTAATTCAGCGATAATATCTGTATCCAGTGTGGTGCGGACAACGCCGTGTACTGCGCCGGCAAAGGAACCGCCAATCAGGTAGGGAACTTCCAAATTTTCCAGGGTTTTGACCACCGGCAATGTGGCCTGTATTTGTTCGGAAAGCATTGGCTCCTCCGCAGATGTCTTTACCGGCGAGTGGATGTGGACGGCTGTTTCCGGGCCGAACAGCAGTTCCGCCAGCCGGCGGTGCAGTTCTTCCGGGTCAGCGCCGGGATGACGCTGTTTTAAACCGGCCAGAGCCAGACCGCGGGCGGTCTGGTTCATCTGGCCCAGCATTTGGATTTTTCTCCGCGGCGACGCCTGACGCAGTAAGGTAATCAGTATTCGTTCCGCGTCGGGCGTGGTATCGGGAAACAAGACGGGCATTTTAATCTCCGGCAAAAATCCGGCGCACCCCGCGGCGGTAAATGGGGAGCATCAGCAGGGGCAACAGGATGTCTGATGACAGGTAGCTGATTTTGGGCAGTAGGGACTTTGGTTGAGGTTTTTCCGGTTTTGTTTTCGCGTCGGGGATAGTCACTTCGCTGATGGTGATGGTTTCTCCCTGGGACTGCTCCAGCTCCGTCTGGACCTTGCCGGTATGGTCAACAATCTTACAGCCTTGAATAAAGTCGCACTCAAGCTGAACACTGCGAACTTGCGGCAGATATTTTATCAGCTTGGGGGCGACCGGCAGGTAGGTTATCAGCGATAGCAGGCTGTTGGGAATCTTCGTCCGAATGTGGCCGCTTCCCACGGTTTGCACCGCGGGCGCCCCTAACCAGGCTGTTTGCTGGTTGACCATATCGCCAAACAGCAAGCGCCCTGAATTTTTCAGCAGTTTCCCCACCCTGCCAAAATCATCAAATGTAACCCTGTCTCCGTTCTGGAAAACAAAGGTGGGGTTTGTGACATCGGGGGGGCAACTGCTGATGACCATCAGGTTGACCCGGCCGGCGTACTGTCGCCATAAATGGGGATGGGCCACGTCCCAGCAAATCATCAAGCCCAGGTCTCCCAAATCGGTTTCGGCAATGGTGATACCTTTTCGGCCTCTAAAGTAAGCCCGCTCCCAGCCCCAGGGATAAGTTTTGTCATAACGCCACATTCGACCATCCGGGGCAAACAGAAGCAAGGCGTTGTAAATCTCCTGTTCATCCAACAGCATCAAACTGCCGGCCAGATGAATCTGATACTTGCTGGCGGCTTCCTTTAACCAGGTGGTGGTTGGCCCATCGATAGGCTCGGCCCGGTTGTAGTTTTCGGCGGTATAGCCATAGCCGGTATTGAAGAGTTCCGGCAGAACTACCAGGTCCACCCCCGCCGACACGGCTTGCCCGACTAAACGTTCGGCGCGCTGAATCCGCTCCGGTGTTGGAGCGGGATTGGCATCCATCTGGATGGCCGCGATTTTGATTTTTTTCATGATTCTGCCCCTTTCTTATCGGATAGCGGCGGGGATTGTCAGCTTCAAAACAGCTTGAAATGCTCCACCTCTATCCGGCGAGTCTGGTGCATCAGCACCGCGTTCAGCAGTTCGATAGCCAGCCGGGACTCCAGCGTCACCCCGGCTCGCACCCCAACGCACGGGTCGTGCCGGCCCTGCCGTACCTGGAAGGCTATCTCTTCCAGGTTCTTGCGCACCGATTGCTGGGGCAGGGTAATGGTGGATGTCGGCTTGAACCCCACCCGGCAGACCAGCGGCTGGCCGGTGGTAATGCCGCCGATAAGGCCGCCGTGACTGTTTTTCTGGTAGCCCGACCGGCGGATAGGGTCGTTGTTTTCACTGCCGCGGCGGCTGACCACCGCCGCGCCATCGCCGATTTCGCAGGATTGGGCCGCGTGCAGACCGCCCAGACTGCCCATCAGCCGCACCTTCAGGCTGTGGTACAGCGGTTCGCCAACCAGTGCCGGCGGATTGACCGCCACCACTTCCACCGCCGCACCGATGGAATCCCCCTGCTTGCGGGTCTCCTTGATAAGCTCTGCCGCGTCGCGGGCAAACGCCTCGTCCAGTGTGTGCAGTTCTGCCGCTTCCAGCCGGGCCTCTACCGCGGCAATGGCTTC
>RFJV01000548.1 GCA_003694775.1 Chloroflexota bacterium
GTTCTACCACTGAACTATACCCGCATTTTCGCCCCATATTATAAACAAGAGCCTGATTCTTGTCAAACCAAACCGGCCCCAAAATTATTCTGCCGGATTCTTGCGGATGGCCGCCAGCCATAGACTCCCCACCACGGCGGCTCCCAATCCCAGCACTGTTACCGTCCAGCCCCAGCCCAGCACCACCGGATGGTTGTATGCCTCGGCAATGCCGGCCTGAACCAGACCAAACGCCCGCACCGGAAGAATTATCGACGCCGTGCCGGCCACGGCCAGCCCAACCGCCAGCCAGGGCCACGGCAGGCGTTTGAACACCGGGCCGACCACCACCAGCCCCATCGACGTGAGGGCCAGGATGGTTTGCAGGCGGAACTCCGCCGAAACCAGAATGGCCGGCGTCCACACCGGTGACAGGGAAGCCAGGGCCAGGGGCACGGCTGCCAGCCGGAACAGCCAGCGCAGTCCGCCCGGCAGGCTGACCGTCCGGTTCACCGCGGCCAGCGGCAGAGTGAGCATCGCTGTAAACAGCGGCAGGAGAAAATAGAGCCGCTGAATGTGCACCTCTCCCAGCCGTACTGCCGGCAGAAATTTGACAAACTCGGCCAGTCCGGGGCCGGTCAACTGCAGGGCCACGGCCCTTTCCCCCACCCACGGCAGAAAAGCCGCGCCCACGCCCCCGGCCAGCAGACCCAGGGCTGTTAGCCATGAAGCCGCCGTTCTCCAGCGATTATCTCTAATCTTCAATCTCCAATCTCCAATCTCTAATCCCCAATCTCCACCTCGGCCAGCCTGAAGCTGACCCCGGCCGGGTTTCCGGCCACATCCAGCACATCCAACCGCTCCCAGGTGTCGGGCGTATAGAGGCCAATTTCCAGCGGATACACTCCCGGCTGAATGTCCGGCGGCAGAGGGATGGCGTGCGGGTCGGCCAGGATTTGGCCGGGACGCCACAGGGTGGTGGGATAGCTCCAGCAGACCGGCGCGCCGTCGGCCTGGGCCGCGGGACCGGACCCGGTTTCCAGATGAACAAAAACGTGGTACTCCCGCGGAATGGGGGCCAGCGCCTGCCAGTACAGCGTCACCGGGACGCGCCCGCCCGGATACGTCCGCCGCAGGTCCAGGCTGTACCCCACCAGCCGCACCAGATTGCCAAAATTGACCTGCGTGCCGGTCGCCGGGGTAAAGGTGCGGGCAAACGCCTCCGGCACCGCCGAACGGTCGAACGCCCGGCTCAGGGCCGGTTCGTTGATGTTCAGCCGGAGGTCGCCGGGGACGAGCTGGAGAATTTGCAGTCCCTTGCCGTTGGGCAGACTCACCCGGCCTGCTTCCCGGTAGCGGGCACGGATGACCTCAGCCGGAACCTCCACCCGGTCTACCAGGTCGTCGGCCAGAAAGTAGAACTCCGGTGTGTCATCGCAGGCGCGGGGCGCGGCGCGGGTGTACCAGGTGGTCACGTCTGGCTCCTCGTTACTGCGGTAATCGCCCTGCAGAGTGCCGTCGGACAGGAGCTGGCCCACGGCTTTCCAGCCGGCGCGGTGCGGAAAACCAAAAAAGCCGGCCCGCGGCAGGTCGGGATAGGGTGTCCAGAAACCGGCCAGCCGGCTTTGCGGGTAGTCCTGCACGTACTCCACATCGGTGCGGACAAAGGCGGCCCAGAGAAAAACGGTGGAAACCGCGGCCAGCCCTGCCGCCAGCCAGGGCCAGGCCCGGCCCAGAACGCGGGCCAGCGGCATGTCGACCAGCACCAGCCAGCCGGCCGCAGACAGCAAGGCCCAGGCCGGGGCCACGGTGTAAATGTGGGTCAGTCCCAGGGCCACCACAAAATTGTAGCCCCAAAAGGGCACGGCCAGCCAGACCACCACGGCCTGTCCTGCCGTGCCGGTCAGTGCATTTTCGCGGCGGGCCAGAATCAGCCCTCCCCAGGCGGCCAGAAACAGCAAACCAAACGGCAGACCGGCCAGGTTCACCCCGCTCGCAATGAAGCCGTCCGCCGCGGCCACCACAGCTACCACCGCGGCCAACAGCGGCACGGCCAGCCAGCGGTAGCGCCGCCCGCCGCGGGTCACACACCAGGCCAGGGCTACCAGCACCAGCCCCGCGCTGACCAGCAGGTAGCAGCCGGAGCTGTAAAAGGCGGTGAAGTGAAAAAAGTCCGGCAGGTTGTTGCGCAGTTCCGAGCCGATACGCTCACCCACGTAGGTCCCGGCCCGGCCAGCTTGCGGGTCCAGGCTGAACGGCAGGTAAAACGGCAGGCTGACCACCAGCCCCCCGGCCAGCATAGCCAGGCCAGCCAGGATACCCTGCCGCAGGGAAGCACCCCGCCGCGGGCCGGTCAGCCAGTCCCCCAGCAGAAGCCAGCCGAGGGCCGGCGTCACCAGAACGGCATCGTAGTGGGCCAGCAGGCCGGCGCCCAGGCACAGGCCAGAGAGCACGGCATACCGCACCTGCCGCGTTTCTCGCCAGCGGAGGGCCAGCCAGAAGGCCAGGGCGCTCATCCAGACCACCAGAGACTGGTACTGGACAATCCGGCCAAAGGCGACCATCAGGCCGTTGAAGGCAAAAAAGCCGGCAGACAGCCAGCCCAGCCGCGGTCCGCCCAGGCGTACACCAATCTGGTAGATGGTCAGAATGGCAAACAGCGAGGCCAGGGTAAAAGGCAGGCGGGCCGTTGGCTCGTTGACCACGCCGGCCAGCCGCCAGACGGCCATCGGCAGGAGGACTTCGCCGGGGCCTTTGGAGCGCAGGAAGAGGGCATTTTCGTGCCCGGACAGGGCCTCGGCCGCACTGAGCATAGCCAGCGCCTCGTCGCCCTGGAATTCGCTGTAGTGCAGGTTGGCGACCCGCAGGAGTACGGCCAGGGCCATCACCAGCAGGAGGGGGAGCAGGGCAGTGCGGCGCGGTGAGGTCTCATTAAGTGCCGGGCGGCGGGGCCAGGCCAGGGGGAGCAGGGCTATGCCGTTCAGGGCGACCAGCAGTTGCCAGGTGTGCAGGGGGCCGGGCAGGTAAAACAGCAGGAGGGTGGCCGTCATCGCGGCGATATAGCTGAGGCCGGCGGCCAGAATCCAGTCTGCCGGGCGGGGCAGGCCGCGCCGGGGGAGCATCCAGGCCAGGCCGGGCAGAAGGCCAACCCAAACCAGGGCCGCGGCTACCCGCGGCCAGGCGCCGGGAGAGAGCAGTAGAGCCACGTTTGCCAGCCCCAGGGCCAGCAGAAACCAGCGAGCCGGTCGGTTCATCAGTGCAGTGGGCCGGTAAAGTGATGTCCTATCCCGTGGAAGAGGGCCTTTTCCAGGGCCAGGGTCGCCAGCGGCAGGTCCACAGACGGCTGGTCGTGGAGGAAGGCCAGAGTAATCTCGTCCGCGGGGTGGGCGGGCAGTTTGCCGGTCAGCAAGTCGGTCAGCGATGCGGGTGCGGTTTCGGTGGGAAAGCCGGGCGCAACGTTGGTGAAGATGCGGTGTATCCGGTTCAGAAGGGGCGGGGCCGTGTCCAGCCGGTCGCGGCGGCGGAGCATGGTCACGCTGAGATGCATACCGGGTGTCAGCAGGTCGGGCGGAATTTGGGGCAGAAGATAGGCCGGGCAGAGGAGCAGGTCTGCGGTTTCAACGGCCTGGGCCAGCGATTCGGCCAGGGTGAGGTTGAGGTTCTGTTCTTCGGCCAGCATAGCGGCAAAGTTATCGGCCTGGGCCGGAGATTCATCCCACACCCAAATGTCGCCGGGCTGGCGGACGGTCAGCAAGGCCTTGAGGTGAAGATAGGCGGTTTTGCTGGATACATCCAGGATGGACAGGCGCACCGGGGAGGCCGGGGCCAGCCGGTCGGCGGTTAGCGCGGCCAGGGCGGCGGTTCGCAGGCGGGCCAGGTAGCCGTTGTCCTGGATGATAGCCGCAGGCCGTCCGCTTTGGGCGTTAAACAGGATGGTGATACCGTGGTGGTGGGCCAGTTCCGGGGTGGGACAGAATTCGCTGTGGATGGTGACGGTATAATGCCCGGCCCCATCCACGTAGACCCCGGCGGCCCGGACTGTGCCGCCGGCATCGGGCAGGTGCAGGGTGAATTCACCGGGAAGGTGCATCTGGCCTTCCCGGTCCGCGGCCAGCGCGTCGCGGATGCTGTTCATCGCGTCCGTCAGGGTGACCAGCTGGCGCAGTTCGTCTTCGTGTAGAAATAAGGTTGACATAGCGAGTTTGTGAGTTAGTGAGTTAGTGAGTTTGGGAGTTAGAGAGTTGGTGAGTTAGAGAGTTGGTGAGTTAGTGAGTTTGTGAGTTAGTGAGTTTGAA
>RFJV01000549.1 GCA_003694775.1 Chloroflexota bacterium
ATTTCCCATAATGCAGAAGCCAGACCGATTAGCATTAATGACCCAATAATAACGGTTGGTAGCCAGTTTTTTTTATACTGGAGTTGGGCTGTATAGTTTCCGGCAAAGAGGGCTAATGTCAGTTGAGCCGGCATAATGGCGCGCAGGCTGAGGTCATTATTTAAAATTAACCCCATATCCGCATAAGCGCGCCCTGACGCGAAAAAGGTGATAAGCCCAAATCCAATAACCAGAAACAGGGTGAGGATGGGAAATAATGAGGGTTTGGATTTAGCGGATGTATGAGTACGAAAGAATTGCCACCATCCTGACAAGCCAGCTACCAGCAACGCGCCCATTTCAATAAAATAATGAATTAATACGTCCAGTAATTTAGCCAGGACATTATTGGGAAACCAGCCCTGAAAGGGGGAAAGAAGAGGCCAACTATTCAAGTGGTCTGGAAGATTAAAAGTAATGCCGGCTTGGCCCGGAGCTGTTTTCAGCAGGGTGAGCATAAAAGGCAAGATAATCAGCAAAGCTCCGCCGGCAATCAAAGTATAGCCATTTAATAATCGGATAGCCGGCCGCCAACCGGCAGTATATCGGGTTATCCAGAGGTGATACAAAGCATAAAGCAACAAAGCAGGGAACACAGTGAGAGATAGCCAAATACTGTGTCCGGGTAATGCAGCAACGAGCAGAGCAAGAATCGGAATTAATCGTTTTGACGAAATTTCTAACCGGTAAATGTAAAGTCCGAGAATAACAATAAGCAACGCCGTGATGTGTTGTGGAACCCATAGAAAATGGGTGATAAAAACGCTGATTCGCAAGTTTTGAGTGGGAGTCCAGTTGTCGATATGCTCGGTAGAGGTCAGGATGAGATTGAACCAGGTGGCATCAGGATATTTCTGCCAGAGACGATGGAAGGTGGGGATAATATCGCCTCCGCCGATAAGTGTAACGAACAGAACGGTCAGATTAGCCGCTTTTGGGCCAAACAGTTCTTGGGAGAGTAGATGAACAGAAAAAATGAAGCTAAAGGCACTGAGAATGGCAATGATGATGAAAGCAGTATTGATGTTGATGGGGTTGTTTGATAGCCAATCTAACGCGGCTACATTCAGGTGGGTGAAGTAGTAATAAGTAAGGGGGCTATCTGGTTCTGGGCCGGCAAAGAAAATATTTTTTGGGGGAATACCGGTTTCTCGTAACGACCAGGCTACTCCATGATGTTTAATCCAATCCCCCATTTCAACCGGATAAGAACCGGCATCGGTCCGTGGTTCAAGATAGGCTAATATGATAGACAAGACAATAATGGCTGATGTTCCAATGACTATCGGGGGGATTTTTTTTACCCCACGGGGTAATTTTTGAGAGGACAGAGGGAAATAATGATTGAACAATGCGCCAATTGTGGTAGCTAAAACAAGTGTAAGGGATATACTGATTTTTGACAGTCCTTCCAACCACCCTGTCCAAAAGATGAGCAGGGGGACGATACTGACTCCAAAAGCCAGACTGAGAATAACAGAGTAAAGGTGACGCCAACCGGTCCACAAACCAAGCCAGCGTACAATTTGCATACCGGGTAACAGAATTAAAAGTAGTACTCCCCCAATTACAGAAACAGGGAACCATGGAAGATTCATCAATAATAATGCTGTTAGTATCAACAGGGTACTTTGTAGCAACCAGTTTTGTCGTAACATAGAGTATTCCTTTTTGAAAAACAAGTCCAGTGTAGTATACTCTTGGTGAAAAAATAGGCAATCCTGGCATAATTATGAAGCGTATTTTTGGGAAACAACTAACGTTTAGAACGCATTCTTTTGATATTAATCGTTTTGCAACTGGTAAGATATTGTTGTCTTTGGTAAACAGAATGACCTCCTTACAAAGACATCATTGGCCGGCGATAGGCGTGATATTACTGCTGATGGTTTATCAACTTATCCGCCTGGTGGCTTTTATCGAAGTATATGGGGGTATAGAACACGACGGCGGCTGGATGCTCTCTATTTCCCGCTCGTTGGCCGAACAGGGAACGTATACTACGATGGTCAGCACGATTGTAGACCCTACGGTCATTGGGGGAATAGATGTAGACCGGAAGTTTAACATTCAGGCGGCCGACGGACGGATTTGGTTTTTTACGGGTAACGGGATAGGACCAGGCAGTATTATCCCCGATGCGGTTATCATCTGGTTGTTTGGTAGCGGCTTCTGGGCCTTGCGGGCCGGACCTTTATTGTTTTATTTGCTCTTTTTGGGGTTAGGTTCACTGATTTTGTATCGCCTCAGCGGTTTACCGGCGGTTCTTCTCTGGCATGCTTTTCTGTTTTTTTACCCACATCTATCGGTGTTTTTGGGGTATGAAGCAATGGGTGAAGTACCGACGATGGTCTATATACTGGGGGCGTACCTGCTGTTGGCCGGGGCGATGGCCCATTCGGAAGCCCGGCCACGGCATTTCTTTTTGGCCGGTGTTGTGGGTGGTCTGGCCATCAACACCAAGCTGATTGCTCTGTGGTCGGTAGGAGGGGCCGGGTTAGCCGCTGTGGTCCCCTGGTTGATGGGCCGGTACAGGCAATATCGCCGGCAAAGAGCAGTTAACCCTGGATTGACCTTCAAAAAGTTGAGTCTCTGGGGGATTGGGGTGTTAAGCGTATTGGGGCTGTGGGAAGCTGTTCATTTAGTGATACTGAATTGGCTGGCCGGGTTTGAGATGTACCGGCAACATACCTGGCAGCGGTTTCAATTTGTGTTAGATGACGGTAGTGGGGTGGGCTTACGCATCCATTCAGGCCCGGAATTTTTTTGGGACAAATTCTTCTTATTGTCAGAAGTGACCCATCCCCAGCGGCCGATTGTGGCTATTTTGTTTGTCTTTTTGCTGGTTGGCGGGGGCTGGCTTATCTGGCGTAGATGGGGTGAAATTTATGCGCAGACATTGGTCATAAGTATTTGGGGAGGCTGGTTGCTGAACACTATCTGGTTTGTCACCCTGGCTAAAACCGGCTGGCCCCGTCACTTTTGGTTTGGTATGGTCCTAGCCACAATGTTGTTGAGCCTGTTGGGTAGTGAACTGCTGAAAACATATCCGGTGGCCTTAAGGAGGAGTTGGCAGCAATGGGGAACCTGGGGAATAAGAGTAACTTTCTGGATTTTGATACTCTGGAGTTTTGCCGGCCAGCAGTATGTGCGAAGCTTTTTTATCTCAGATGAGATTGTTCCTTACTGGCAGCAAAAGCAACATGAAAATAAATATGATGCCAGTTTACCCTGGGTACTCATCCCCCGCCAGCAACAACAGGCAGTGGTAGATTACATCAATCAAATGCCGGCCGAAGCCCACGTCTACTATCCGGCCAATCACAAAGTGGCCGAAATTCCTCCCCAGACCGGACGGCTGCATTATCCTCTGAATCGACGTCAGTTTATGAACCAGCATCCGGCGGATATTGTGGTGATTGGTCCCTCACTGGTCTC
>RFJV01000550.1 GCA_003694775.1 Chloroflexota bacterium
AGCGTCGTCTTCCCATGGTCTACGTGACCAATCGTCCCTACGTTGATGTGCGGCTTGTCACGCACAAATGTCTCTTTCGCCATCTTTGTCTCCTTGTTTGTCAGCTAAAGATAACTTGCGAAAATAAACAGTGAGGAGACTCTCACTGTTTATAATGGATGAAGATGAGGTGGAGGGGGACGGATTCGAACCGCCGTAGGCCTAGCCAGCTGATTTACAGTCAGCCCCCTTTAGCCACTCGGGCACCCCTCCACGTATTCAATTGACAACCTAAAGACACGGCGCTCTAGCGCCGTGTCAATTTGCAAGTATACTAGATTTTAAACAGGAGTCAAATTTGGGTTACGCTTTTGACTCCCCCGGCGCATGGCTGAACCCCCGCGCCCGCCAGATTTCGTAGAGGGCCAGAGCGCAGGCCACCGAGGCATTGAGCGACTCCACTCTGCCCCGCATCGGTAGCTGAACCAGCAGGTCGCAGGTTTTGCGGGCCAGCCGGCTCAGGCCGGTGCCTTCACTGCCCACTACCAGCGCCACCGGGCCAGACAGGTCTACCCGGTGAAACGGCTGGGCAGTGGGGTGCTTTTCCAGACCGACCACCCACACACCGGCCTCCTTCAGCCGCTGGAGCGACTGCACCAGATTGGGCACTTCCGCCACCCAGACGTGTTCCGCCGCGCCGGCAGAGGCATTGACCACCGCCGGTGTCACCCCGGCGGCCCGCCGGCGAGGCAGGATGACGCCGTGCACGCCCACCGCGTCGGCGGTGCGCAGTATCGCGCCCAGGTTCTGCGGGTCTTCCAGGTGGTCAACGGCCAGCAGAAACGGCGGCTCCTCCTGCCGGGCGGCCCGCGCCAGGATGTCGTCCAGGTTGACCAGGGGGTAGCGACCGGTTTCCAGCATCACCCCCTGGTGACCGGTTGCCAGCCGGTCGAGCTGGTCGCGGGGGGCGGTAATCACCGGAATATTCAGCCCGGCGGCCAGGTGGCGAATTTCATCAATCACCGCCGACGGTTTGAGGCTATCGGCCAGAATCACTTTGTGGATATGGCGCCGCCGTGCCCGCAGGCATTCGCGGGCCGCGTTGCGTCCGTAGAGATGTTCTATCATCGGGTGCTCAGCTTCCAGGTTGTGCCGTCGGGGCGGTCTTCCAGAACCACGCCGATTTCGGCCAGGCGGTCGCGGATGGCATCCGCGGTGGCAAAGTCCCGGTTTTTCCGGGCCGCAGTACGCAGGTCGACCAGCAGTTGGATAAGCTCTTCGGTCAGCTCGGCGGTACTGCTGTCTGCACCGGAAATCTGGTCGGGGATGATGCCCAGGATGTCGCCACCCAGAGTGCGGTAGGCCTGGTCGATGGCTTCCAGCGTGCCCCGCGAAACCGGCTGGCCGCTGTTCAGCAGGCTGTTGACCGCCCTGGTCAGGTCGAACAGCACTGCCAGGGCCTGGGGGGTATTGAAGTCGTTGTCCATTGCCTCCAGGAAGCGCGCCTTGTGCTGGTCGATAAGCTCCAGAACGGCGGGGTCTGCCGGCTGGTCATCGGAGGCTTTGGCCAACTGCTGGCGCACCAGCCCCACGGTGGAGAGCAACCGCTCGTGGCCTTTGGCCGCACTCTGCAGGGCGGCGTCGGAAAAGTCGGTGGTCTGGCGGTAGTGACTGCTCAGCACAAAGAAGCGGATGGCCAGCGGGGCATACCCCTGCGACAGCCGCGGGTGGTCGCCGGTAATGGCCTGCTGGATGGTCAGGGAGTTGCCCAGGCTCTTGCCCATTTTAACGCCGTCGATGGTGACCATGTTGTTCAACAGCCAGTAGCGGGCAAAGCCGTCGCCGTAGGCGGCTTCGGCCTGGGCAATTTCACTCTCGTTGTGGGGGAAGATGTTCTCCAGGCCCCCGCCGTGGATGTCGAACGGCAGGCCCAGGTATTTGCTGGCCATCACGGTACATTCGGCGTGCCAGCCGGGGAAGCCGCGGCCCCAGGGGCTGTTCCACTGCATCAGATGGTCGGGACTGGCGGCCCGCCAGACGGCAAAATCCCGCGGGTCCCGCTTGTCGCTGGATACTTCCAGCCGGGCGCCTTCTTCCAGCTCGTCGAGCTTGCGGCGAGAGAGTTTGCCGTAGCCGGGCCATTTGGCAACAGAAAAGTAAACGTTGCCGTTGCTTTCGTAGGCGTACCCTTTTTCGATGAGGGTTTGGGCCAGTTCAATCTGCTCCAGCACATGGCCGCTGGCCCGGGGAGAGATGTCGGGCCGCAGGACATTGAGCAGGTCCATATCCCGGAAGTAGTTGCGGGTATAGGTTTCTACAATCTCCATCGGCTCGACCCGCAGGAGACGGGCCTGGCGGCCAATTTTGTCCTCGCCCTCATCCCCGTCGCCGACCAGATGGCCCACATCGGTAATGTTCTGCACATAGCGGACCTTGTATCCCAGATATTCCAGATAGCGATGGACAATGTCGAAGGTGATGTACACCTTGGCGTGTCCAATGTGGGCATCACCGTAGACGGTTGGCCCGCAGACATACATGCCCACAAATCCGGGATGGATGGGTTCAAATGTTTCCAGCTCGCGTGTCAGGTAGTTGAAGACTTTTAGGCTCATAGTTTAATGTTCTTCCAATCTGGCAAAAATCATTCGTCCGGCAGAGGTTTGCAGAACCTTGGTGACCACCGCCTCAACGGTCTGGTCGATACAGCGTTTTCCGTTTTCTACCACCACCATCGTTCCATCGCTGAGGTAGCCAACGCCCTGCTCCCGCTCTTTTCCTTCCTGGATTATTTTAATCGTCAACGGTTCCCCTGGCAAAATAATGGTTTTGACCGCATTTGCCAGTTCGTTGATATTCAGGACCACCACGCCCTGCAGTTTTGCCACGTTGTTCAGGTTGAAATCATTGGTGATGATAGGGCAGTTCAACTGCTTTGCCAGCAGAACCAGCTTATCGTCCACGGCATGCACGCCTTCGATATCCAGGTCGGTAATCTGAATGGGGGTAGGCGATTCCTGCTGGAGCCGGCGAAGCAGGTCCAGCCCGCGGCGGCCCCGGTTCCGGCGGAGCGGGTCGGATGAATCGGCGATGTACTGGAGTTCGTTCAGAACGAAGCGGGGAACCAGCATGGTACTGCGAATAAAGCCGGTCTGGGCGATGTCGGCAATACGCCCGTCGATGATGACGCTGGTATCCAGCAAAACCACATCGTCGGCGCGGCGGGCAAAATTCAAAAAAGAAGAAGAGCCGGAAAAACGCATCCCCAGCAGATTAAAAATATCTCGCTGTCGCATCACCATAATGGCCGCGCCAATGTAGCCCAACACCAGACTGGCAATCATCGGCACAATTCCGCCGTACGGCTGGGGCAAAGCCGACAGCGAGGGAAACAGCAGGGCGGCCACGGCCAGCCCCACCACCAGCCCAATCACCGCGGCAATCAGTTGGGAAGCCGGCATCCGCTTTAACCGGGCCTTGACCCAGTAATAGGGGCGCGTGGTCAGGTAAGGCGCGACCAGCAGGCCCAGGGCCGCGCCGGCCAGGGTGAGGGCCGTAATGTAGCGGATAGATTCAACCGGGCTGTCGGGGCGGAACAGGGCGATAGACTGTACCCCAATCAGGGCAAACACCACCATGCCGACCAGCCGGAAAACAAATTCAACACTCATAAATAATAGCGTTCAGTTTTGAATAAAGGGCAATCAAATATAAGAGAAAAAAGAGCGACAGCACACCGTGCATTCGCCCCATCAATTCAAATGAATCTTCACCCTGTATACCTTTGGGCGAAAACGACCGCCATCCCTGAATAATACGCCTCTTTGGTTATGTATGGTAGCACGAAGCACTAGAGATGTCAAAAGAATTTTTTCACCACCGCCTCCCCAATCTGACAATCCGTCCAGAATTTGCTATAATAAACAGCTTGGCTATCAATACAATTTGCTGTGGTCGTTGCTGTGCTTATTAATCTTTCGCCAATATTAAAGCTGTTCAACCAGTCGCCGGCCTATCACCGGCTGGCCGACGCGCTTTACAACGGAGACTTATCCACCATTACCCGCCAGCCGCTGGGGGTTCCCGGTGCGGTCCGGCCGGCATTTCTGGCCGCCCTGCATGCCGACCTGCAAAGACCCATCCTGTTTGTCACGGCCCGCAGTGAAAAGGCCCGCATCCTGAGCGAACAGCTTCAGATTTGGGCCAGGGACCCCGCCGCGGTCTTCTACCTGCCGCCCCCCGATGCCCTGCCCTTTGAAAAGGTCGGCTGGAGCGCGGAAACCACCCAGGCCCGGCTGACCGCGCTGTCGGCGCTGATGCTGTACCGCCAGCAGGCCGGGCCCGCGCCCCTGGTGGTCACATCGGCGCGGGCGCTGATACAGCACACCCTGCCGCCCCCCCACTTTGCCACTCTCCAGTTCCGCCGCGGACAGCGGGTCAACCTGAACCAGGTGGTGCAGGAATGGGTGGCTCTGGGCTACCAGCCGGAAGAAGTGGTCGAAACACCCGGAAGCTTCAGCCGCCGCGGCGGCATCCTGGACATCTTTCCGCCCAACCTGTCCCTGCCGGTGCGGATTGAATTCTTCGGCGACGAAATCGACTCCCTGCGCAGTTTCGACCCCACTACCCAGCGGTCGGAGGGGCGGCTGGAGCAGGTGGTGGTTGGCCCCGCCACCGAGGCCCTGCCCCGGTTTGGCCCGCAGGCCGCGGCCCGGCTGGCCCGGTACGACCTCAGCCGGCTTCAGCCTTCGGCCAAAATCGCTCTGGAAGAAGACATTGCCCGCCTGGAAAGCGGTACCTTTTTCCGCGGTATCGAACACTACCTGCCTTTCATCTACAACGGCGCAGACCCCGGCGGTGCCCCGGCGGTGCCGCTGGATTACCTGCCGGAAAATGGGCTGGTCTTTATTGAGGACCCGGAGGAGCTGGCCCTGGTGGTGGATGAACTGGAGGCTCAGGTGCGCTCTGCCCGGCAGGAACTGGTAGATTTGGGCGACCTGCCGGAGGCGTGGCCCGCGGGCTGTTTCCGCTGGTCTCAACTGGTGGAGGCGCTCGTCCGGCGGCAGGCCATTGCCCTGGGCTTTACGCCGTTCAAGCACGGCGCGGCGGGCGAACCGTTCAACCCGGAGGCCGGCTATCCCCTCCAGACCCTCTTTGCCGCGCCGCCGGCCTTTGGCGGACAGGTCAAGCAGGTCATCCAGGAAATTGTCCGCCGCAAGCAGGCCGGCGAACGGCTGGTGCTGGTCAGCCGGCAGACCAGCCGGCTGAGCCACCTGCTGGCAGACCAGGCCGGCCTGACCGTGACACCGCAGGACACCCTCTCCCCGGAGGACCCGCCCCCCGCGCCCGGAAGCATCACCCTTCTGCACGGCGTGCTGATGGAAGGCTGGCTCCTGTCTGCCGGCAGCGGCCCCGACGCGCCGCCGCTGGTCACGGTGATGTCCGATTCCGAGCTGTTCGGCTGGAAAAAACCGACCGCCATTCGCCGCCGCCGGCCCCGCAAGGGGGTCACCCCGGAAACCTTTTTTGCCGATGTCAATCCCGGCGACCTGGTGGTCCACATTGAGCACGGTATTGGCCGCTATATTGGGCTGGTCAAAATGGAATTCGACGGCGCGGCACGGGAATACCTGGCCGTGGAATACGCCCAGAACGACCGGCTTTACGTGCCCATCCACCAGGCCGACCGCCTGTCTCGCTATGTGGGTCTGGATGACGGCATTCCCCGCCTGAACCGGCTGGGCAGTGCAGACTGGAACATTGTCAAGCGCAAGGCCAAAAAGGCGGTTGAGGACATTGCCAGAGAACTGCTGGAAATTTACGCCCGCCGCGAAACCGCCCCCGGCCATGCCTTTGCCCCCGATACCGAATGGCAGAGGGAAATCGAAGACGCCTTCCCCTACGTGGAAACCGAAGACCAGCTCCGGGCCATCGCCGAGGTCAAGGCCGATATGGAGAAACCCCGGCCAATGGACCGGCTGGTCTGCGGCGACGTGGGCTACGGCAAAACCGAGGTGGCCCTACGGGCCGCGTTCAAGGCCGTAATGGACGGGATGCAGGTCGCCATTTTGACCCCCACCACGGTGCTGGCCCAACAGCACTACCAGACCTTTACCCAGCGCCTGGCCGATTATCCCGTCCAGATTGAGATGCTGTCGCGCTTCCGCACCCGCAGTCAGCAAGAAGAAATTCTGCGCAACCTGGAAGCCGGCGTCATCGATATTGTCATCGGCACGCACCGGCTCCTGCAGAAGGATGTCCGCTTCAAAAAGCTGGGCCTGCTGATTATCGACGAAGAACAGCGGTTTGGGGTAAAGCACAAGGAGAAGCTGAAGGGGTTGCGGGCCAGCGTAGACGTGCTGACCCTTTCCGCCACGCCCATCCCGCGCACCCTGCATATGGCCCTGAGCGGTGTGCGCGACCTGAGCACCATCGACACGCCGCCGGAAGAGCGCATCCCCATCCGCACCGTTATCACCGAGTATGACGAAGGGCTGATTGCCTCGGCTGTCCGCCGGGAGATGGACCGGGGCGGGCAGGTCTTTTACGTGTACAACCGGGTGATGGGTATTGAGCAGAAGGCCAACCGGGTGCGCAACCTGATTCCCGAAGCACGGGTGGCCGTGGCCCACGGACAAATGAGCGAGCGGCAGTTGGAACGGGTGATGATTGACTTTATCGCCGGGGAGTACGATGTGCTGGTCTGCACCACCATCATCGAAAACGGCATCGACATGCCCAATGTCAACACCATCATCATCGATCGGGCCGACCGGCTGGGCCTGTCTCAACTGTACCAACTGCGCGGCCGGGTTGGTCGGGGGGCGGTGCAGGCCTACGCCTACCTGCTGACCCCCCGGCACCACCAGCTCAACCCCGATGCCCGCAAGCGGCTGGATGCCATCGCCGAGGCCACAGAGCTGGGCGCGGGCTTCCGCATTGCCATGCGCGACCTGGAAATTCGGGGGGCGGGGGAACTGCTGGGAGCCAAACAGCACGGTCACATTGCCGCGGTGGGGTTCGACCTGTACACCCGCCTGCTGGCCCAGGCCGTCAGCGAACTCAAGGGCGAGTCGCCCCACCTGGTCATCGGTGAAGATGCGCTGACCTACGCCGCGCCGCTGTCGGAAACGCTCCAGCTCAACCTGCCGATGTCGGCCTACATTCCGGAATCGTACGTGCCGGAGGAAAAGATGCGTCTGCGGCTGTACCGCCGTTTAGCCAGCATCACCACTCTGGACGGCATCGCCGATATTGGCCGGGAACTGGAAGACCGTTTTGGCGACCTGCCGGAGCCGGTGGTAAATTTGCTTTACCAGTTAAAGCTCAAGGCCCTGGCGCTGGCGGCTGGGGTGCAGTCCATCGTGGTGGAAACCGGCCAGATAGTCATCCGGGCCGACAGCCTGCAGGACGTAGACCGGGCCGGCCTGGCCCGCCGGCTGGGCAGTGCGGTCACGGTGACGCCGCGGCAGGTCAGCCTGCCCCTTCACCCGCGGCAGGAAGTCTGGCAGGCCGAGCTGGAAAAAACTCTGCGCCTGCTGGTCCGTATGGTCAACGACCCGACCCGCTAGCGTATTCTTTTCTTTCTTTTCGTGTTTTCGCGCCGCAGTTTGACTTGCCTGCCGCAGGGCATACAATACAGGGTAGCAAGGTAGCAGGGTAGCAGAGTAGCAGGGCAGCAGAGTCTTTTCTGTCACCCGACATCTGTCATCAACCATTATTGATTCACCGTTTGCAATTATTATGTTTATTATTGACTACACCACCCCCGATGGTCAGCGCCGCCGCTTTGAGTCCAGAGCCAATACGATACTGATTGGCCGCACCACCCCCCACCAGACGGTAGACCTGGACCTGACTCCGGACTCAACCGTGTCCCGGATGCATGCCCGTCTGACCTTTGATAACGGCGCCTACTACCTGGAAGACCTGGGAAGCAAGTACGGAACCCTGGTCAACGGGCGGCCCATCCTTTCCAAAATACGGCTCACCCCTGGGGCCAAGATAACGATGGGCCGCACCGTGCTGGAAATTTTCATCCCGGAAGTGGGTATGCTGACCCACAGTGTCAGCGCCTCGGAATCGACGCCCAACCTGCTGTTGGCCCAGTACCGGGATGCGGCCTCGCTGGAAGCCATTCGCCGCCGGCTGACCGCCTTTTACGAGCTGAGTATGGCCCTGGGAACGGTGCACGATGTAGGCCAGATGATAGACTCGGTAGTAGACTACCTGTGCAAGTTCATTCCCGAAGCCCAGCGCAGTGCCCTGCTCCTGCTGGAAGACGAGGAGCTGGTCCTCAAGGCCTACCACCCGGAGCGGATGAAGCCCTCGGTGAGCCAGAGCCTGGCCGCGCTGGCCCTGGATACCCAGGAAGCCTTTATGTGGCGCCGCGGTGCACCGGGCAAAACCGGCCTGCTGTCGGACAGTGTTATCCGGCACGGCACCCAGGCGGCCATGTACGCCCCCCTTATCTGGCAGGGCGAGGTCCTGGGCGTTCTGTTTGCCGACAACTTCATGTCCCGCAGTGTTTTTAACGAAGACGACCTGCGCCTGCTGATGGCGATGGCAAACCAGGTGTCGATGTTCATCAAGAATCACCAGCTTCAGCAGAGCCTGCGCCATCAGGAAGTCATCCGCTCCAACCTTCTGCGGCAGTTTTCACCGCAGGTGGCCGGACGGCTGGAGCAGTGGCTCAAAGAGACCAACCACCTGCGGCTGGGCGGCAAACGGGCCAACCCGGTTACCATTCTGACCTCCGACGTACGCGGCTTTACCACCCTCAGCGCCCAGATGGAGCCACCCGACATCGTTAAAATGCTCAACGAGCTGTTCGGGGTCTGCATTCCGATTATCTTCAAATACAACGGCACCATCGACAAGTACGTTGGCGATGCCATTCTGGCCGTGTTCGGCAGTCCAGACCCGGACGAACACCAGTGGCAAAAGGCCGTTCAGACCGCCATCGAGATGCAGGAAGCCATCGCCGATTTGAACCGCCAGCGCGAGGCCCAGGGACTGCCGGTCTGCGAGGTGGGGATTGGGATTCACACCGGCGAAGTTCTGCACGGCTTCATCGGCTCGGAAGAGCATATGGAGTTCACCGTCATCGGCGATACGGTCAACCGGACGGCCCGCTACTGCGACGGGGCCGGACCGGGCGAAATCATCATCAGCCCGGCCGTGTTTGAGCACGTCGACGAGCTGGTGGAAGCAACACCCCGGCTCATCAAGTCCAAGCACCCCGATACCGAACCCGACCTGGAAGCCTACGTGGTGCACCGCCTCCGCCCGTCGGACCCGAACGACACCATGCCCGTCAAGGCAGACACAGGCCCGCTATGAAAACCATCGGCGTGGATATTGCAGAAATCGAACGGGTCGCGGCCTGCATCGACCGCTTTGGCGACCGCTTCTTGCGGCGGGTCTATACTGGCCAGGAGCTGGCTTACTGCCAGGGGCGGGTCAGCTCGCTGGCGGTTCGCTGGGCGGCCAAGGAGGCGGTGGCCAAGGCCCTGGGAACCGGCATCGGCGATGTCCGCTGGACGGACATCGAAATTGTGAACGATGAAAACTGCCGCCCGTCCATCCGTCTCCACGGCCAGGCCGCGGTGCTGGCCCAACAGTTGGGCATTCGCCGCTTCGCCGTCAGCCTGTCCCATGCCAGAGAATATGCCGTTGCTTTTGTGGTGGGGGAATAATGAAGCCTGACCAGCCCAACCGTCAGCAAGATTTGGCCTGGTATCTTTCGCTGGTGGTGCTGGTGCTCTTTGTGGTGGTGCCGCCGGTGCTGTTCGGCCTGTTCTACCTGTCGCAGGTTCCGGACATCACCTGGGAGAGAGACGACCAGCTTACCTTTGACCGCATCTGGCTCCACCGGGACCGGCGTCCGGCAGGCATTGGCTACCAGAGCCGGCGGGTGGTCGAACAGTACAGCGATACTGCAGTATGCGTGGAAAACAAACTGCGATTCCTGCTGTGGCGGCAGTCTTCTACGGCCCAACCGGCCACGACCACCCAGAAGATGGTTCGGGTGGGCAAGCGGTGGCAGGTGCAGGGAGACTGCCCCTGAGGCCTACCGCCGCACCTCGAACCCCTCGCCAGAGTTCTGCCCCAAATCCACCAGCACCGACTGCCCGCCAAAGCCGTGCACGTTGCATCTGGCCCGAACCAGCACCCGCTGCACATCTGCCGGTATCCGCACCCCGCGGTGACTGCGCGTAAAGGGCTGTTCGGTGTCGTGGGGATGGGCCAGAACACGCTCCGCCAGAACATTGCCCTGCAGGTCAACCACCTGCCAGGCGTTGGCGTAATGGTCCCAGCCCTCATCATTGTGCCGCACGGTCACATCAAAGCGCCACAAACCGGACTCCTGCCGGGTCGCGACGACAAACAGCACCTGGGCAAAATCCAGACTGGCTTCTCCCGGCACAAAGCCGGCCACCCCATCCGCTGGCCGACCTGCCGCCGGCGCGGTTGGGGTGGGGGGAGGCATTGTCGGGGTGGCAGTGGGGAAGGCAGAAGGTGTGACCGCCGGCGGGGGCGTGTCGACCTGCCCGGCACAGGCCGGCAGAAGAAGCACCACGGCCAGACAGACAGGCCAGAGCAAACGGTTCATTCCGGCCACCGGTTCAGTTGCCGGTCTCGCCGGACACGGGGATGGGGATTGGCTCGCCGCTGTGGGCGGCAATCCACGGCAGCAGAAGCTGTTTGGCCGTATTAACCGGGATGGCAAAGGCAATTCCCTCGGCAATACCCCGGTCCTCGCTTTCGCGGATGATGAAGGTGTTGATGCCAATCATTTCCCCCCGGCGATTAATCAGCGGGCCGCCGGAACTGCCGCGGTTGATGGCCGCGTCGGTCTGGATGAGGCCCTCTATCACGTGCTCGTTCATCTCCAGCGCCCGGTTCAACCCGCTGACAATCCCAAAGCTGACCGAGTTGGGAAAATCTCCCAGCGGACTGCCGATAGCGTACACCTCCTGCCCCAGCCGCACGGTCGACGAGTCGCCCCAGAGGATGGCCGGCAGGTCGCCGAGGCTGACCTTCAGCAGAGCCAGGTCCTGACCGGGGTCTGCGGCCACCAGTTCGGCCAGGGCTTCGCGGCCATCGGCAAAGATGACATGCAGTTCGCCGGGGTTATCAATGACATGGTTGTTGGTGGCAATGTAGCCCCGCTCGTCCACTATGACGCCGGAACCGACCACCCGGCCCTCCTCCTGCGAAAAACCGGGCACAAACTGCTGGTTGATGACCGTCACCACCGAGGGCAGAATGCGGGCGATAACATCCTCGATGGCCGGGGTGGACTGGGGAGTCGGTGTTGGGGTAGGGGTTGGGGTGGCCGCCGGCGCGGGGGTAGGGG